>DASQXT010000406.1:0-2375 GCA_035639575.1 Geodermatophilus sp. | reverse complement strand
CCAGCAAGGCCGGCCGGTGTTGGAGTTCCTGGTGGCCGCCGGGGAGGCCGCGTTGCGGAGCAGCCCGCCGCCCTCTCTGCTCTCGGCACCACGGGGGAGCTGAACGGTTACTCGGAGGAAAGCCATGGCGTTTGATCTGCTCGAGACGACAATCGATGCCATCCAGGCGGCCTACAGGGCGGGCGAGCTGTCGGCGCGGGACCTCGTGCAGCTCTACCTGAACCGGATCGAGGTGTATGACAAGCAGGGCCCCAACATCAACGCGATTATCACCATCGCTCCCGATCTGCTGGAACAGGCCGACCGGCTGGACGCGGCCTACGGGACATCGGGCCCCGTCGGTCCGCTCCACGGCGTTCCCGTCATCCTGAAGGACCAGCTAGATGCGAAGGGCACTCCCACGACCCTTGGCTCAATATTATTGAAGGACTATTACCCCGACCGGGACGCCTTCGTGACCGAAAAACTGCGGCGGGCGGGCGCCATCATTCTGGGGAAGGCCACCCTCGGCGAGCTGGGCGGCGGCGATACCCACGGCACGCTGTTCGGATCGACCCGCAACCCGTGGGACCTGGAGCGCACGGCCGGCGGCTCCTCCGGCGGCACGGGGGCCGCCGTGTCGGCCAACTTCGCCGCCATCGGCGTAGGCCAGGAGGGCTTCGCCTCCATCCGCCGGCCGGCGGCCTGGAACGGCATCGTGGGGATGCGGCCGACCGCGGGGCTGGTGAGCCGGGGGGGCGTCTATGACGGCTGGCCGGGCATCGCCGGCTCCCTGGGGCCCATGGCCCGCACCGTTCGCGACCTGGCGATCCTGCTGGACGTGATGGTCGGCTACGACCCCGAGGACCCCATCACCGCGCTGGGCGTCGGCAAGGTCCCGGCGACCTACACGGCCTCCCTGGACCCCCAGGGGCTGCAGGGCGCTCGCATCGGGATCATTCGGGAGTCCATGGGGCGCTTCTCCGAGCCGGGCACTGAGGACTTCGAGAAGGTCGCCCGGGTATTCGACGCGGCCGTGGCCGACCTGGAGAAGGCGGGCGCGACGCTGGTGGACCCCGTGGTCATCCCGCACCTGAACGAGCTACTGGCGCAACGCGCGAGCGGCGACCGCGGCGGCTCCGAAGCACAGTGGGACGCGTATTACCGCCGGAGCGCCAAGCGGCCCTTCAAAACCATGACCGAGCTACTCCAGACGCCGGGCTACAAGCCCATGGGGTCCATGGGGGCCGTCCACGGCGAGCCGCCTTACGAGCACCTGCAGGCCAGGGAAACCCTCATGTTCAATGTCATGAAGGCGATGGCGGACCACCAGCTCGACGCCATCGTGCACCGGACCGTTGAGCACCAGCCCACCCTCATCCGCGATGGCGTGAACCCGCCCTTCGTCAACACCAAGGGCGTGACCCACATCAACACCTTCCTGGTGTACGTCTCCTCGATGTCGGTCCCCGCCGGGTACACCTCCGACGGGCTGCCGGTGGGCATCACCTTCCTCGGAAGAGGCTACGACGAGCCGACCATCCTGAAGCTCGCCTACGCCTACGAGCAGGCGACCATGCACCGCACATCGCCCGCCACCACTAGGGCGATTGCATCTTATTAAGTCAAGTGGTGGAGGCGGTCTGGTCGCGCGGCAGGCGGTCCAGGCCGGCCAAGAGGCGGCGGAGGTAGGTGTCATCGTGCGCGGCGCGGAAGCGTTTGGTCGCCAGACTGCCGCGCAGGGTCGGCTCCTGGCGTAAGAGATTGAGTGCGAGCGGGCGCAGGATGGCGAGGTTGTGGGTGCCGTCGCCGACGCGCACCCGGCAGGCGTCCTCGCGGAAGACGACATCGAGCACCCAGTGGAGGCGGTTCTCCACCTGCCAGTGCTGGCGGATCGCCCGGCCCAGGACGGTCGCGTCGGGCGGCAGGCTGGGCAGGTAGTAGCGCGTCTCCACCGTGCGCTGCTCGCCCCGCCGCCGCTCGGCCTGGACCTGGACGACCGAGCGCAGGCCCGGCCAGGCCCTCGCGGGGTCGAGACAGGCGAGCAGGTCCGGATCGCTCAGCGCCCGATAGCGCCGCCGCTCCACCCGCCCGTGCGCCTTGTCCAGGGTCTGGGCGGTGTCCTGCTCGGCCGGCACCCACGGGTCCGGGCTCGCCGGGGGCAGGTCGGCAAACGCGGCCACGACCGTGCGGTGCAGCGTGGGCTGATTACTCTTGAGGGCGAGCACATAGTCCGCGCCCTGCTCCTGCAGCTGGGCGGCGATGGCCGTCTGGCAGCCGATGGCGTCGATGGTGACGACGCAGCCCTCCAGCGCGAGCAGCCGCAGCAAGCGGGGGAGCGCCGTGATCTCGTTCTCCCGATTTACTGAGGCCTCTTATCCGAGCCCTCATCTTGC
>DASQXT010000405.1:0-14894 GCA_035639575.1 Geodermatophilus sp. | reverse complement strand
CCGGCCAGGTGGTGCGCCCGGTAGTAGAGGACGGCGACCCGCGGGCCGCTCCCCCGGCTCTCGCGCTCCAGCAGGCCCCAGTCGGGCGCGACGACCGGCGGCTCGAAGCCCTCGCCGGTGAGCAGCACGGTGTCGGACAGGAAGCGGTGCAGCTGCACCAGGTTGTCCGGGCCGCCCTGCGCCAGGTAGCCGTGCGCCTGGGTCGCCACCCCCATCGGGACGGTGGACAGCTCCATCAGCTCGGCGTCGGGCAGCGCCTCCCCGCCGAGGACGACGACCGGAGCGGGCCCGGCCAGCAGCGGCGCGAGCAGCTCCTCGTACTGCCGCCGCACGCCGAGGATGCGGACGACGACGAGGTCCGTGCCGGCGGCGAGCGCGGCGATGCCCGCGTCGTCCAGCCGGGCCGGGTTGCCCAGCCGCCAGTCGGCGCCGCTGGCGCGGGCGGAGAGGAGGTCGGTGTCGCTGGTCGACAGCAGCGTGAACACCGACGGCACGCTACCGGGGACGACGGGCACCGCGCGGCCAGGACCCAGCCGCCTCGCCCCGCCGCCCATCGCGCTGGAGGCGGTGCGGGCCGCGGCGGAGTCGGTCGGCTGAGTCCGGTCAGCAGCCCCCGCCGCCGTCGCCGCCACCACCGCCGCAGTCGCCGCCGAAGCCGCCGCCGAAGCCCCCGCCCCAGTCGGCACCGACCCAGCCCACGGAGCCGCCGTGGGGGTACACCCCGGAGGAGCTGCGGCGGACCTCGCGCACGCTCGGGCCCGGGGTCGTGGGCACGTACGGCGGGGGCGGGGCGAAGACGGCTGCCCGCCGCTCGGCGTCCGCCCACGCCCGGGGTCCGTCGAGCGCCACCGCGAGCGCCTCGGTGCGGGCGACGACTGCTGGGGCCCACCGCAGCCGGCGCAGCTCCCGCCGTCCCGCGCCGGTCAGCCCGAGCGCCGTCCAGGTCCGCTCGGCCGTGGCGTGCACGCCGCCGCGCCGGGAGACCAGCCCGGCCTGCTGCAGCCGGTCGGCGAGTGCGGCCAGCCGGGCGTCGGTGCGCACCCGCCAGGCGATCCCGTCGATCGACCGCCCGGCGCGGGGACCCGCGGCGTCGAGCACCGCGGCCTCGACAGGGTGCCGCCGGCGGGGGTCGGTCAGGTGCAGGTGGCCGGTGGCGAGGGTGACCCGCAGACGGCCGTCCTCGACGAGGGCCACCACCGCGGCCTCGACGGCCCGGCGCGGTCCGCCGGCCAGGTAGGCGACCTCGTACAGGTCGGAGCCGAGGAGGGGGACGTGCGTTCCGGTCATGTCCGTCGTCCTTCGCGTCGAGGATCGAGAGGGGCTGCGGCCGCACGCCGACGGTCGCACGTCCCACCCGCCCTCCGCGAGCGTGGTTGCACGATTGCACGGGGTGGCTATCGTCCGGCCGTGGTCGACCGGGACACCCCGTCGGTGCGGGAGCGGCGGCTGGCGCGCGAGCTGCGCCAGCTGCGCACGGACGCGCAGCTGCACGCCAAGGACGTCGCCACGCTCCTCGGGTGGTCGCCGTCGAAGGTGTCGCGGATCGAGACGGCGCGGATCGGCATCGCCGCCGACGACCTGGACCGGCTGCTCGAGCTGTACCGGGTCCCCGACGCGGAGGCCGACCTGCTGCGCCGGCTGGCCCCCTCGGCCCGGCCGCGCGGCTGGTGGGACGCCTACGCCGACACCCTGTCCCCCGGGTACGCCAACCTCATCCGGCTGGAGGCGGGCTCGCGGGCGCTGCGCTGCTTCGGCGCGCTGGTGCCGCACGCGCTGCTGCAGACCCCGGACTACGTGCGCCAGGTCGTGCTCTCCACGTGGGAGCGTCCCGCGCCACCCGAGGTCGAGCGCCGGGTGCAGGTCTGCCGGCGGCGGCAGGAGGTCCTCGGCGCGGCCGACCCGATGCAGCTGTGGGCGGTGCTCGACGAGTCGGTGCTCCACCGCACCGCGGGCGCGCCCGGGACGCCCGACGGTGCGGCGGTGCTGCGCGGTCAGCTGGCGTGGCTGGCCGAGGTCGCCGCCCGGCCGAACGTCACCCTGCAGGTGCTGCCGTTCGACGCCGGGCTGCCGCCGGTGACCGCGGGCTCGTTCTCCGTCCTCGAGTCACGCGCCACCGGGACGCCGGACGTCGTCTGCCTGGAGAACAAGACGCGGATCGCCTTCGTCGACGGCGAGGCCGAGGTGCACCGGTACGGCCGCGCGTTCGAGCTGCTCACCGAGATGGCGCTGGACCCGGACGCGTCGGTCCGGCTGGTCGACCGCCTGGCCGCTCAGCCGTGACGGCGCCCCTGCATCAGGCGGCGCCGAGGGCGTCGGCCACCCGGTGGTGCGCGACCGCCTCGCCGGCGCGGCTCTGCCGCTCCAGCGTGCGGGCCAGCGCCCGGCGCGCCCAGCCGTTGGCCGGGGCCATCTCCACCAGCCGGGTCAGCGCCTCCTCCGCCCGCGCCAGCTGGGCGGAGCCGAAGTAGGCGCGGGCCAGCAGCTCGAGGGCGGCCTCGTTGGCCGGCTCGGCCTCGACGAGCGGCTCGAGCAGGCGCGCCGCCTCGATCGGCTGGCCCATCGCGAGGAACAGGTCCGCACGGAGGAACTCCGAGTGCAGGTCGCGCTGGGTCATGCCAGGACAACCCGCTGCTCCCGCCACGGCTTCCCGGGGAAAGAAAGACGTCAGATCCGCGTCGTTGTAGTGCATCCAACGAGGCTCGGCGGGGGAACAATGAGCACCGTCACGATCTCCCCGGGAGTCCCCATGGCACTGCGACCGCACCTCCGGAACCGCACGGCCGACACCACGGAGGAGCGCCCAGGCCCCGGCGCCCGCGTGTACGCCGTCCAACGCATCGGCGCCGTCGTCGTGGCGCTGATCCTCCTGGTCTTCGGCCTGCTCGGCTTCGCCGGTGGCCTGGCCTACTTCTCCACCCGAGGCGAGCGCATCCTCGGCCTGTCCTCCAACGGCCTGCTGTCGACCATCTCGGTGGTCATGGCGGTCGTCCTGCTGGTCGCCGCTGCGCGCAGCCCGCGGGTCACCTCGACGATCATGATCGTCGCCGGCTCGCTGTTCCTGCTCTCCGCCCTGGTGAACCTGGCGGTGCTGCGCACCTCCTTCAACATCCTCGCGTTCCAGTTCCAGAACGTGGTGTTCTCCGTCGTCGTCGGCCTGCTCCTGCTGACGCTGGGCGCCTACGGCCGGATCAGCGGCCACCTGCCGGAGGACAGCCCGTACGCCCACCCGCACGCGCTGGCCGAGGAGGAGGACGACGACCTGCCGTCGACGCCGGAGGAGGTCGCCGCGGAGGAGGCGATGCGCGAGGCCGAGCGCGCCGTCGCCCTGCACGCCGGCACCGACGACCAGCGCCGCCGGGTGGCGGCCATGGCCCAGGTGCACAGCCGGGGCGACCGCCGCCGGGTGTGGATGTCCTTCGACCGGGCACGCCGGCTCGGCTGACCGCGCCACACCGGCCTCGCTGCAGGGTCCCGACCCGAGCGGAGCGAGGGACGGGGGGCAGCGAGGTCCTCCCAGTACCCTCGCCACCGCCATGACCGCCCGCACCCCCGCCGCCCGCTCGCGGGCCGACGCGTGCCCCGGCGCGCTGCAGACGCACGCCGCCGCCGACGGCGCGCTGGCCAGGGTGCGGGTCCCCGGCGGCCTGCTGACCGGCGGCCAGCTGCGGGCGCTCGCGGCTGCCGCGCGCGACCTCGGCGACGGGGCACTGGAGCTCACCAGCCGGGGCAACGTGCAGCTGCGCGGCCTGGCCGACGGGGCGGAGGCCGAGCTCGGCGACCGGCTCGCCGCCGTCGGCCTGCTGCCCAGCGCGTCGCACGAGCGGGTGCGCAACGTGCTGGCCAGCGCGCTGACCGGCCGGGTCGGCGGGCACGTCGACGTCCGGCCGTGGGTGCGTGCGCTGGACGCCGGGATCTGCGCCGACCCCGTGCTCGCCGCGCTGCCGGGCCGGTACCTCGCCACGCTCGACGACGGCCGCGGCGACGTGGCCTGCCTCGGTGGGGACGTCGGCCTGCTCGCCCTCTCCCCCGTCGAGGTCGCCCTGACCCTGGCCGGCACCGACACCGCGCTGCGCGCCCACCCGGACGGCGCGGTCGCGCTCGCGCTGGCCGCCACCCGCGCCTTCCTCGACGAGCGCGCCGCCCAGGGCGGCACCGCGTGGCGCCTGGCGGAGCTGGACGACGGTCCCGAGCGAGTGGCCGCACGGATCACACCGTCGTCCTCCGGACGACACCGCGGCCACGTGCCGTCCCCCCATCGCGTGGAGCCCCTGCCGTCCCTCCTCGGGGGAGCCTCCGGCCCCCCACTCGTCGGGACCCCGGTGGGCACCACTCGGCAGGACGACGGGCGGACCGCCCTCGCCGCCGTCGTCCCGCTCGGCCGGCTCACCGCGGAGCAGGCCGACCTGCTGGCACGGCTCGCCGACGAGGTGCAGCTGACCCCGTGGCGCAGCGTCGTCGTCCCCGACCTGGCCGAGGACGCCGTCGACGACGCGGCCGTCGCCCTGCACCGGAGCGGCATGGTGTTCGACGCGGACAGCGCCTGGACCAGGGTGAGCGCCTGCGCGGGGCGGCCGGGGTGCGCGAAGTCGCTGGCCGACGTCCGCGCCGACGCCGCGCGGGCCGTGGCGGACGGCACACTGCCGGCGGGCGGGGCCCGTCAGCACTGGGCCGGGTGCGAGCGCCGCTGCGGCCGTCCCCGCGGCGAGGTCGTCGACGTGGTGGCGACCGGGACCGGATACCGAGTCGGGTGGAGCTGATGTACGACTACGAGAAGGACGGCGCGGAGATCTACCGGCGCTCGTTCGCCACGATCCGCGCCGAGACCGACCTGGCCGGCCTGCCCGAGGACGTCGCCCGCGTCGCGGTGCGGATGGTGCACGCCTGCGGGCAGGTCGACCTGGTCGAGGACCTCGCCTTCTCCCCCGACGTCGTCGTCCGGGCCCGCGAGGCACTGGACGCCGGCGCCCCGGTGCTGTGCGACGCGGAGATGGTCGCCTCGGGCGTCACCCGGCGGCGGCTGCCCAAGGACAACGACGTCGTCTGCACGCTCAACGACCCGCGCACCCCGGGCCTGGCCGCCGACCTCGGCACCACCCGCACCGCCGCGGCGCTCGAGCTGTGGCGCGACCGGCTGGACGGCGCGGTGGTCGCCATCGGCAACGCGCCGACCGCGCTGTTCCACCTGCTGGAGATGGTCGCCGCCGGGGCGCCGCGCCCGGCCGCCGTCCTCGGGATCCCGGTCGGCTTCATCGGGGCCGTGGAGTCCAAGGACGCCCTGGCCGCGTCCGACCTCGAGCACCTGGTGGTCCGGGGACGGCGCGGCGGGAGCGCCATCACGGCGGCCGCGGTCAACGCGATCGCGAGCGACGTCGAATGAGCGGACGGGGACGTGAGCATCGCAGCGAGGGCCGGAGCCGACAGGGAGTGAGCATCGCAGCGAGCTCTGCGAGCGAGGAGCGGAGGGACCGCGGAGGCGACCCGGGGCGTGGAGCGACGAGCGGAGCGTCCGGCGGGAGCGGGGGGCATCGAGTGAGCGGGCCCCGCACCGGCCGCCTCTACGGCGTCGGCCTCGGCCCCGGCGACCCCGAGCTGGTGACCGTCAAGGCCGCCCGGCTCATCGCCGCCGCCGACGTCGTCGCCTTCCACGCCGCCCGGCACGGCCGCTCGGTCGCCCGCGCGGTGGCCGCGCCCTACCTGCGCGAGGGGCAGGTCGAGGAGCTGCTGGTCTACCCGGTGACCACCGAGACGACCGACCACCCCGGCGGCTACCAGGGCGCGATCGACGAGTTCTACGAGGCGGCCGCGGCCCGGCTGGCCGCGCACCTGGACGCCGGCCGCGACGTCGTCGTCCTCGCCGAGGGCGACCCGTTCTTCTACGGCTCCTACATGCACATGCACAAGCGGCTGGCCTCCCGGTACCCGACCGAGGTGGTGCCCGGCGTGACCAGCGTCAGCGGCGCCGCCGCGGCGGTCGGCCGGCCGCTGGTCGAGCGCGACGAGGTGCTCACCGTGCTGCCCGGCACGCTGCCCGCCGAGGAGCTCGCCGAGTGGCTGGCCACCACGGACGCCGCTGCCGTGATGAAGCTGGGCCGCACGTTCGGCAGTGTCCGCGAGGCGTTCGACGCCGCCGGGGTGCTCGACCGGGCCCTCTACGTCGAGCGGGCCAGCACCGACCGGCAGCGCACGATGCCGCTGGCCGACGTCGACCCGGACACCGTCCCCTACTTCTCCCTCGCCCTGCTGCCCAGCCCGCTGACCGACCCGACCCCCGCACCCGAGCGGTCCCAGGACGCCGCACCCGGCACCGGCGAGGTCGTCGTCGTCGGCCTGGGCCCGGGCGCCCGCTGCTGGACCACCCCGGAGGCCGCCGAGGCGCTGGGCGCCGCCGACGACCTGGTCGGCTACGGCCCCTACCTGGACCGCGTGCCGGCCAACCCGCGGCAGATCCGCCACCCCAGCGACAACCGGGTCGAGGCCGAGCGCGCCGCGCACGCCCTCGAGCTGGCCCGGACCGGACGGCGGGTCGCGGTCGTCTCCAGCGGCGACCCCGGCGTCTTCGCGATGGCCGCCGCGGTGCTCGAGGTCGCCGAGCGGCCCGGGTACGCCGACGTCCCGGTGCGGGTGCTGCCCGGCCTCACCGCCGCGCAGGCCGTCGCGGCCCGGGTCGGTGCACCGCTCGGCCACGACTTCTGCGTGGTCAGCCTCTCCGACGTCCGCAAGCCGTGGGACGTCGTCGTCGAGCGGCTGCGGCACGCCGCGGCCGCCGACCTGGTGATCGCGCTCTACAACCCGCGGTCGAAGGCCCGGCCGCACCAGCTCGCCGAGGCCCAGCAGGTGCTGCTGGAGGGCCGCAAGCCCGACACGGTGGTCGTCGTCGGCCGGGACGTCGGCGGCCCCGAGGAGAGCATCCGGGTCACCACCCTCGGCGAGCTCGACCCGGGGTCCGTCGACATGCGCTGCTGCGTGATCGTCGGCTCGTCGCAGACCCGGGTCAGCGCCACCGGCGCGGTCTACAGCCCCCGCACGCACCCGGACGCACGCCCCTCCTGAGCACGGACCCCGTCCTCGCCGGAGTCGTGACACTCAGTGCCACGCCTGGCACGATGGCCGCGACGTGGCGCACGTCACCGGAGACGGGACGGCGTCGATGACCGGACGACCGCGGGAGGGGCTCCCATGGCCAGCACCAAGGACTGGTTCGAGACCGTCGAGGAGGCCCAGCACCGCGCGCGGAAGCGGCTGCCGCGGTCGGTCTACCTGGCGCTGGTCGCCGGGACCGAGAAGGGGCTGACGGCCAACGACAACGTCGCCGCCTTCGACGAGATCACCTGGCGCCCGCACGTCGCCGACCTGCCCGCCAAGCGCGACACGGCGACCACGGTGATGGGCCAGGAGGTCAGCATGCCGGTGCTGGTCTCCCCCACCGGTGTGCAGGCGGTGCACCCCGACGGCGAGGTGGCGGTGGCCCGCGCGGCCGCGGCCCAGGACGTCGCGATGGGCCTGTCCTCCTTCGCCAGCAAGTCGGTCGAGGAGGTCGGCGCGGCCCACCAGAAGCTGTTCTTCCAGATGTACTGGGTCGGCGACCGCGAGACGATCCTCGCCCGCGCCGAGCGGGCACGGGCCGCGGGCGCCAAGGGCCTGATCATGACCCTGGACTGGTCGTTCGCCTCCCGGCGCGACTGGGGCAGCCCGCCCATCCCCGAGAAGATCGACGTCAGGAACGCGCTGAAGTTCGCCCCCGAGGTGGTGCGCAAGCCGCGCTGGCTGGCGACCTACCTGCGGTCGGGCTCCATCCCCGAGCTCACCGTCCCGAACCTCGCGCTGGACGGCGAGGAGCCGCCGAACTTCTTCGGCGCCTACGGCCAGTGGATGGGCTCCCCGCTGCCCACCTGGGAGGACGTCGCCTGGCTGCGCGAGCAGTGGGGCGGGCCGTTCATGCTCAAGGGGATCACCCGGCCCGACGACGCCCGCCGCGCGGTCGACGCCGGCGTCACCGCCGTCTCGGTCTCCACCCACGGCGGCAACAACCTCGACGGCACGCCCGGGGCGATCCGCTCGCTGCCCGGGGTGGTCGACGCGGTCGGCGGCCAGGTCGAGGTGCTCATGGACGGCGGGGTGCGCCGCGGCGCCGACGTCGTCAAGGCGATGGCCCTGGGCGCCAAGGCGGTGATGATCGGCCGCGCCTACCTGTGGGGCATGGCCGCGAACGGCGAGCGCGGCGTGCAGAACGTCCTCGCGATCATCCGGCAGGGCATCGACGAGGCGCTGCTGGGACTGGGCAGGGCCTCGGTGCACGACCTGACCCGCCAGGACGTCGTCCTGCCGCCGGGCTTCACCCGCGACTGAGCGGCCCGCGCCCCCGCCGACGGGAATGCGGACGCGGCGGGCGGGCTTGCGTCGTTGCGTGCCCGCCCGCCGTGCGTCCCGCGCCGTCTCGTTCTGGACGGCGGCCGCGCTGCTCGTCCTGGTCCTCGCCGCGTCCGGCGTCCCGTCGCCGCTCTACCGCGTCTACCAGGAGCGCTTCGGTTTCTCCGCCGGCGTGCTGACGACGGTCTTCGGCATCTACGCCCTCGCGCTGCTCGCCACGCTGCTGGTGGTCGGCGCGCTGTCGGACCACGTGGGACGGCGGCCGGTCATCGTGGCCGGGATGCTGCTGCAGGTCGTCGCGATGGCGCTGTTCTGGGCCGCCGACTCGGTGGGCTGGCTGCTGGCCGCCCGGGTGGTGCAGGGCCTGTCGGTCGGCAGCCTGACCGGCGCTCTGGGCGCGACCCTGCTGGACCACCAGCGCACCGACCGTCCCCTCGGCGCCCTGGTCAACAGCGCCTCCCCCGGGTTCGCCCTCGCCCTCGGCGCCGTCAGCGCCGGGCTGGCGGTCGACCTCGTCCCCGCGCCGACCGACTGGGTCTTCGGCACGCTGACCGTGCTGTTCGTCGTCGCCGCGGGGGTGGCCCTGGTGCTGCCGGAGTCCTCGCCGCGGACCCCGGGCGCGCTGGCCTCGCTGTGGCCCCGGGTGCACGTGCCCCGGTCGCAGCGGGGGGCGTTCCTCGTCGCGGCGCCCTGCCTGGTGGCGATGTGGGCGCTGGGCGGTCTCTACCTCTCGCTGGGACCGTCCGTGGCCGCCGGCGTGTTCGGCCTCCAGGACCACCTCGTCGGCAGCCTGGTCATCGTGGCCATGCAGGGCGTGGGCGCCGTCGGCAGCGTCAGCCTGCGCAACGCCGCCCCGCACACCGCGATGACCTCCGGGTGCCTGGTGTTCGCCGCGGGGGTCAGCGGCACGATCGTCTCGCTGGCCACCGGGAGCGCCGCGCTGTTCTTCGCCGCCGCCGCGGTGTCCGGCTTCGGCTTCGGCGCAGCGTTCCTCGGTGCGGTCGCCACCGTGACCGCCGGTGTCGCGCCCGGCGAGCGGGGCGGGCTGCTCTCCAGCGTGTTCGTCCTCGGCTACCTGGCCTTCAGCATCCCGGCCGTCGCCGCCGGGCTGGCCGCGGGCGCGGTGGGGCTGCGGCCGACCGCCGCGGTGTACGGGGTGGCCGTGATCGTCCTGGCCCTCGCCGCGGTGGCGGGGCTGGTGCGGCACCGGCGGGCGACCGAGCGCCGTCCCGAGCCTGTCGCCGCGCGAGCCTGACGCGGCGAGATCGCCGATCTCGCCCGGGGCGGTCAGCGCAGGACGGCGTCCAGGAAGCCGTGCACGCGCTGCTCGAGCTCGGCGGTCCGCTCGGCGGCGACCTCCTCCGGGTCGCGCTCCCGCAGCCACGGCGGGATCTCGCTGCGCGCGCGGAGGGCACAGGCCAGGTCGGCGCAGACGTAGGTGCCCACCGTGTTGCCGTTGCGCCCGGCCTCGCCGGCCCGGCGCGCGGTGAACAGCGAGACGTCGCTGCCCGACTGCGCCGTCTGGCACAGCAGGCACATCGCCGGCGTCGCCGAGGACATCCGGGTGTCGGCGGCGCGGACGGCGACCCCCACCGGACCGCCGTCGCGCTCGACCACCAGGTAGCCCCGCAGCGGCGCCCTCGGGTCGCGCCAGCCCAGGACGACCAGCTCCTCCCACGGCGTCTCGGCAAAGGTGCGCGGCAGCGTCATGGCCCCGGCCTCGCCGCGGGAGCAGTTCACGAAGGACCGCCGCACCTGCTTCTCCGTCAGCGCGCGCACCGTGCCGTTCCTCCTCGTGGTCGTCGGATCACCGGCGGAGATCCTGCACGGCAGCGTACGGAGTGTCAGCCGATTTCCCGTCCGGCGCGGTCACGTGGCTGCTGCCGCCTCACCGCCCGCGCGCCCGTCCCGGTAGCGGCGCGAGCTGTCGATGACCTGTCGGATGATCGCGAGAGCCCGCCGGAGCTCGGCCTCGCCGACCGCCTCCGCGACCGTGTCGGCCCACTCGTGCTGTGCGGCGGTGAGTCGCCGGAGGGCGCTGCGCCCCTGCGCCGTCGGCTCCAGGAGCTTCGCGCGGCGGTGGCCCGGGTTGCCGCGGTAGACCGCCCATCCCCGCTCGACCAGGACGTCCGCCACCCGCTGCACGCTCTGCCGAGCGAGGCCGAGCCCCACCCGCCGCGCGATCTCGGCCACCGGCAGGGCTTCGTCGAGGGTCGCACCGAGGACCTGCCACCAGGCAGGGGTGAGCCCGACCGGCCGGGTCATCAGCTCCGCCGCGGCGAGGAACTCACCGTTCAGCTCGAACACCGGCAGGACGAGGTCGGTCAGCGCGTCACCGGCGGGCGTGCGGGCCGGGACACCGCCGGGCGCGCCGGCCACCTCCGCGGGGACCGGTTGCTGGTCCCGGGTCACGGCGTCATCCCGCCGACTGCCCGACGAGTGCGTCGAACCAGCGCCGCTCCCCGGTGGTGTAGAGCCCGTACCAGGCGTCGATCGTCGCCGGGGGGAACAGCTCCAGGCGGCGGAACACCGCCGCGGCGAAGTCGACCGGCGCAGTGGCCGGAGCGGTGATGACGTCGCCGTCGACCACGACGCGCTCGTCGCGGTAGCGGCCGGCGCCGGCATAGCCCGACGGCAGGAGGAAGTCCAGGGCGTTGCTGGTGTGAGCGCGGTCGTCCAGCAGGCCGGCTCGCGCCAGGCCGTACGTGGCTCCGCAGATCCCCGCGACGGGCGTGTGCCGCTCCAGCAGGACCCGGGCCAGGTCCAGGACCCGTCCGTGTCCGTCGGACCAGGTGTCGGCACCCGGCAGCACGAGCAGCGCCACGTCCTCGGAGGCCACGTCGTCGAGGGCCCCGTCGGTGCGCAGCCGCAGCCGGCCCTTGGTCGTGACCTCGTCCTGGCCGTCAGCGAGGACACGGAGCCGGAAGCGGTCCGGTTCCTGCTCGGCGGCCAGGGCGAGCCCGGCGGCCACGTACGAGTACTCCCAGTCGGCCATCGTGTCGGTGGCGTACAGGACGACGTCGTTCACGGATCCACCCCTCATGTGACAGCGTGCTGTCATCCTGCCAACATGACAGTACGCTGTCAACTCGGTGGATCCGCTCCCGCGTCACATGCGGAACAGCACCGCCAGCACCTCGTCGGGCGACCGGGCGACTGCGGCCGCACCGGCCTCCGCCAGCTCCCCCGGCAGCGCGGGGCCCCATCCGGCGCCGATGCAGGGCAGCCCGTGCGCGGCCGCGCCCAGCACGTCGTGCGCCCGGTCGCCGACCAGCACCGGCCGCTCCCCGTCGGGGTGCGCGGCAAGCGCCGCGGCCACCACCTGGTCCTTGTGCCGCACGGTGCCGTCGAAGGTCGCGCCGTGCACGGAGGCGAAGGACGGCAGCAGCCCGACGTGTGCCAGCAGTCGGACGGCGAAGGGCTCCGGCTTGCTGGTCGCGACGGCGAGGGTGGCGCCGGCGTCGAGCAGGTCGGCGAGCAGCTCGGGGACGCCCGGGTACACGGTCGCGTCGAGCAGCGCACCTGCAGCGTGGTGCGCGCGATAGGCGGCGACCGCCCGCGGGACGTCGTCGGCGGGGACGCCGAGGACGAGGGCGAAGCCGTCCGGCAGCGGCGGCCCGACCATCCCGCGCAGCTGCTCCGGCGTCGGCGCGGGCAGGCCCAGCGCGGTGGCCGCGGCGCGGACCGAGGACCGGATGCCGGGGGTGGAGTCGACCAGCGTGCCGTCGAGGTCGAACAGGACCAGGCGGGAGGCGAGCCCCTGGCGCGGACCGCGGTCAGCTGCTTCGATCTTCAAGCACCTCTCCCCGCCGTCGTCCGACCCCGGAGGCCCGCATGACCCGGACCCGTGACACCACCGTGGCAGCCCCCGTCTCGACGCTCCGGCCGGTGCAGGCAGCCGCGGTGCTGTCGGTGCTGGTGCTGTTCTGGCAGTTCCTCTCCGCCGGCCGGATGCTCGTCGGCGAGGACGCCGTCGGGGGCCACGGCGCCGGGGCGATCGCCCTGCACGTGACCACCGGGCTGCTGCTGGTCGCCACGGTGCTGCACGGGCGGCGCACGCGGGTGTGGTGGCCCGCCGCGCTGGCCGCGGCGGTCTTCGTGCTCACCTTCGTCCAGGCGTGGCTCGGCAGCCACGACGCGGTCGCGGTGCACGTCCCGCTGGCCCTGGTGGTCACCGCGGGCACGGTGTGGCTGACCGCGTGGTCGTTCCGCGCAGCCTGAGCACCCAGGCCGCGGCCTCCTCGACGGTCGCGGCCACCGGCACGCCCTCGGGCAGCGGCGGCCGGCGAACGAGCACCACCGGGACGCCGAGCTCCCGGGCCGCGGTGAGCTTGGCCTCGGTCATCGGGCCGCCGCTGTCCTTGGTGACGACGACCTCCACGCCGTGCGCGGTCATCAGCGCCCGCTCGTCCTCGACGGTGAACGGACCGCGGGCGCGGACCACCGTGGTCCGGGCCGGCAGCGGCGGCTCCGGCGGGTCCACCGAGCGGACGACGCAGTGCGCGCCCAGCCCGGCGAAGGCGGCGAGGCCCTGACGGCCCGTGGTCAGCAGCACCACGCCCGCGTCGGCCACCGCCGTCGCCGCCTCGGCCAGGGAGTCCACGAAAGCCCAGTCGTCGCCGGGCTGCGCCGTCCAGCCGGGGCGCTGCAACCGCAGCAGCGGGGTGCCGGTCGCCGCGGCCGCGGCCGCCGCGTGCGCGGTCATGGTGGCGGCGAACGGGTGGGTGGCGTCGACCAGCGCGGCCACGCCGTCGAGCGCCGCCGCCAGGCCCGCCGTCCCGCCGAAGCCGCCGATCCGCACCTGCCCGGGCGGCAGCACCGGGTCGGCGACGCGGCCGGCCAGCGAGCTGAGCACGTCGACGCCCTCGGCCACGAGCCGCTCCGCGAGCCGCCGGGCCTCCGCCGTCCCGCCCAGGACCAGCACCCGGCCGGTCACGTGGCCGCCCCGTGCATGCTGGTCAGGTGACCGGGGCGGGGCGCGAGGGCAGCACGGGGCTGCGCTACGGCTGGACGACGGGCGCCTGCGCGACCGCGGCCGCCACCGCCGCCTACACCGCGCTGCTGACCGGCGAGTTCCCCGACCCGGTGCGGATCGACCTGCCCCATGACAAGCACCCGTCGTTCGCGCTGGCCACCGAACGGCTCGAGGACGGCGCCGCGACCGTGGGCGTGGTCAAGGACGCCGGCGACGACCCCGACGTCACCCACGGCGCGCTGGTCTCGGCGCGGGTCAGCTCCGGCGGGCCGGGCAGCGGGGTCGTCTTCCGGGCCGGCGAGGGCGTCGGGACGGTGACCAAGCCCGGGCTGCCGCTCCCGGTGGGCGAGCCGGCGATCAACCCGATGCCCCGGCAGTTCATCCGCGCGCACGTGGCCGCGGTCGCCGCACGGCACGGCGGCACCGGCGACGTCGTCGTCGAGGTCTCGGTGGAGAACGGCGCGGAGCTGGCCCGGAGGACCTGGAACCCGCGGCTGGGCATCCTCGGTGGGCTGTCGATCCTGGGGACGACGGGCGTCGTCGTCCCCTACTCGTGCTCGTCGTGGATCGACTCGATCCGCCGCGGCATCGACGTCGCCCGGGCCGCGGGCCACCAGCACGTCGCCGGGTGCACCGGCTCGACCAGCGAGCGGGTGGTCACCGAGCTGTACGGACTGCCGGAGGACGCGCTGCTCGACATGGGGGACTTCGCCGGCGCGGTGCTGAAGTACCTGCGCCGCCACCCGGTGCCCCGGCTGACGGTCGCCGGCGGGATCGGCAAGCTGGCCAAGCTCGCAGACGGCCACCTCGACCTGCACTCCGGCCGCTCGCAGGTGTCGGCGGAGTCGCTGGCCGCGATGGTGCGGGACGCCGGCGGGGCGCCCGAGCTGGTCGAGGGCATGCGCGGCGCGAACACCGCGCTCGACGCGCTGCAGCAGTGCCAGGCGGCCGGGCTGCCGCTGGGCGACCTGGTGGCCGCCGGCGCCCGCAGGACGGCGCTCGGCGTGCTGCGCGGGGCGCCGGTCGAGGTCGACGTCGTCGTGATCGACCGGGCCGGCACCGTGGTCGGCCGGGCCCCGCTGTAGGGGCCCGCCGCGAGCCTGCGAGCGGTGGGGGGCAGCGGGGTCCTTCAACGGCATCGCGCCGTGGAGTAAAGGTGGCTGTCGGGGAACTCCGCCGCCGCCAGCACCGGGCCCACGACCACCACCGCCGTCCGCTTCACCCCCGCCGCCTCGACCTGACCGGCGATGTCGGCCAGCGTGCCGCGCAGCACCAGCTCGTCGTGCCGGCTGGCGCGGGCGACCACGGCGACCGGGCCGTCGTCCCCGTAGTGCTCGGCCAGCTCGGGGGCGAGCTCGGCGATCCGCTGGACGGCGAGGTGCAGCACCAGCGTCGCGCCGGTGGCCGCGTAGGCGGCGAGCTCCTCACCGGGCGGCATCGGGGTGGAGCGGGCGCTGGTCCGGGTGAGGACGACGGTCTGCCCCACCCCCGGCACGGTCAGCTCCCGCTTGAGCGACGCGGCCGCCGCGGCGAACGCCGGGACGCCGGGCAC
>DASQXT010000404.1:0-10366 GCA_035639575.1 Geodermatophilus sp. | reverse complement strand
CGACGTCCACCCCGGCGGCCTTGAGCTTGACCAGCGCGCTCTGCGCGGCCCCGGCCAGCTGGGCGGACTCCCACAGCCGCAGCGCCAGACCCACCGCCGCGGCCTCCTCGCCGGTGAGGGTGATCTCGGGCAGCTCGTAGTTCGCGCGGGCGATGCGGTAGCCGTCCTCGGTGTCGAAGACGCTGGTGCGACCGGTCTCCAGCGGTACGCCCATCTCGCGCAGCTCGGCCTTGTCCCGCTCGAACATCCGCTTGAACGCCTCGTCGGCGCGGGCGGTGCCGTCGTCGGGCTCGTAGCCGGGCACGGTGGCCCGGATCTTCGCCGCGGTCACGTACTGCCGGGTGCCGAGCAGGGCGATGACCAGGTTCACCAGTCGCTCCGCCCGCTTCGCCGCCACGCGCCCAGGCTAGTCACGATCAGCAACGCGCGAACGCTCTGGCTAGCCTGCCCGGGTGGGGGAACGCGGGACGACACAGCAGCGGATCCGGTGGCGACGGGGCACGGTGACCGCCCTCGGGCGGGCCTGGCGCGACGCCCAGGAGCTCACCGCCGAGGTCGACGGCGACGGCGAGGTGCGGGCGCTGGCGCACCCCTCGCTGGTCGGCGTCCCGGAGGTCGGCGACACCGTGCTGCTCAATACCACCGCCTGGGCGCAGCGGCTCGGCACCGGCGGCTACGCGCTCGTCGTCGCCGTCCCCGACCGGCTGCCGCCGGACCCCACCGGCCCCGGCCACCTGGTCAAGGCCCGGTACACGCCGCTGCAGGTGAGCGTGCAGGGCGTCGACGAGCAGGAGACCGAGCACCACCGCACCATCGCCGACGCCGAGGACCTCGCCGGCATGCCGGTCGTCGTCGCCGACCTGCACTCGGCGCTGCCGGCGGCGCTGATCGGCGTCCTGGCCACCGACCCCGACCTGCGGGTCGCCTACGTCATGACCGACGGGGGCGCGCTGGTCGCCGGGTTCTCCCGCACGCTGTCGGCCCTGGCGACCTCGCTGGCCGGCGTGGTCACCGTCGGCCAGGCGTTCGGCGGCGACCTGGAGGCGGTCACCCTGCACACCGGGCTGCTCGCCGCCAAGCACGTGCTGGGCGCCGACGTCACGATCGTCAGCCAGGGGCCGGGCAACCTCGGCACCGGCACGCCGTGGGGCTTCTCCGGGGTGGCCGCCGGCGAGGCGTGCAACGCGGTCACCGTGCTCGGCGGGGAGCCGGTCGGGGCGCTGCGCATCTCCGACGCCGACCTGCGGCCGCGGCACCGCGGCGTCTCGCACCACTCGCTGACCGCGTTCGGCCGGGTGGCGCTGGGCGGGGTGACGCTGGTCGCGCCGCGGGGGCTGGGCTCGGAGCTGGGCAGCCAGGTCGAGGAGGACCTCGCCGGTCAGCCGGAGCGCAACCGGGTGGTGTGGATGGACGTCGACGGGCTCGAGGAGGCCCTCGGCCTGTCCCCCGTACCGCTGTCGACGATGGGCCGCGGCTGGCCCGAGGAGCGCGCCTACTTCCTGGCCGCCGCGGCCGCCGGCCGCTACGCCGCCCTCCAGGTGCCCTTGCCCGACGACGCCGGGTGAGGGGCTGAGCACCCGGTCGGCCTACCGGCCTCCACCGCGGCCAGGAGCCGACCCCGGTCGCGCTGAGCCCCGCCGACGCACCCTTCGCGGACCCCTCCGGGGCCCCGGCCCCCTGCAGGGTCCCGCCGCGAGCCTGCGAGCGGTGGGGGGCAGGGGGTCCTTCCTCACATCGACGCGATGAGCTTGTCGACGCGCTCGTCGACGGCCTTGAACGGGTCCTTGCACAGCACGGTGCGCTGGGCCTGGTCGTTGAGCTTGAGGTGCACCCAGTCGACGGTGAAGTCGCGGCGCTTCTCCTGGGCCTTGCGGATGAACTCCCCACGCAGCCGGGCGCGGGTGGTCTGCGGGGGCACGTTCTTGGCCTCGAACACCCGCGGCTCGTGCGCCACCCGGTCGACCTGGTTGTTGCGCTCCAGCAGGTAGTACAGCCCCCGGGTTCGGCTGATGTCGTGGTAGGCCAGGTCCATCTGCGCCACCCGCGGAGAGCTCATCGGCAGGTCCCGCTTGGCCCGGTAGCGCTCGATGAGCTGGTACTTGGTGGCCCAGTCGATCTCCCGGTCGATCAGCGAGAGGTCGCCGGTGTCGACGGCCTTGAGCACCCGCCCCCACAGCTCGAGCATCTGCCGGTGCACCGGGCCGAAGCCCTCCCGGTCGACGAACTCCGCGGCCCGGGAGTGGTACTCCGACTGGATCTCCAGCGCCGACATCTCCTTGCCGTTGGCCAGCCGCACCTTGCGCCGTCCGGTCATGTCGTGGCTGATCTCGCGGATGGCCCGGATCGGGTTCTCCAGGCTCATGTCCCGGATCGGCACCCCGGCCTCGATCATCCGCAGCACCAGGTCGGTGACGGCGACCTTGAGCAGCGTCGTCGTCTCGTTCATGTTCGAGTCCCCGACGATCACGTGCAGCCGCCGGTAGCGCTCGGCGTCGGCGTGCGGCTCGTCGCGGGTGTTGATGATCGGCCGCGAGCGGGTGGTCGCCGAGGAGACGCCCTCCCAGATGTGCTCGGCGCGCTGGCTGATGCAGTAGATCGCCCCGCGCGGGGTCTGCAGCACCTTGCCCGCGCCCACCACGATCTGCCGGCTGACCAGGAACGGGATCAGCACGTCGGCCAGCCGGCTGAACTCCCCGTGCCGGCCGACCAGGTAGTTCTCGTGGCAGCCGTAGCTGTTGCCGGCCGAGTCGGTGTTGTTCTTGAACAGGTAGATGTCGCCGGTGACGCCCTCCTCGGCCAGCCGCTGCTCGGCGTCGACCAGCAACCCCTCGAGGATCCGCTCGCCGGCCTTGTCGTGGACCACCAGCTCGGTGAGGTCGTCGCACTCGGCCGTGGCGTACTCGGGGTGGCTGCCCACGTCCAGGTACAGCCGCGAGCCGTTGCGCAGGAAGACGTTGGAGCTGCGCCCCCACGACACCACGCGACGGAACAGGTAGCGGGCCACCTCGTCGGGCGACAGCCGCCGCTGCCCCCGGAAGGTGCACGTCACGCCGTACTCGGTCTCGATGCCGAAGATGCGTCGCTCCACGCACCGACTCTAGGCGCCGGGCCCGACGAAAGCTCCCTGTCCGCGCTCGCGCCGCCCCGCGCCGTGGCGGGTGGGCGGCGTCAACCCTCCCGGCGCGCGTCGAGCCGTTGCAGCAGGTCGTCGGCCGCCTTCTCGATGGCGTCGTGGCCGTTCTGGCTGGCTCGTTGCTCGGCGTGGATCAGCGCCGCGCGGTTGACCGTGGAGAAGTCGCCGTACGGGAACGCGTAGCGGCCCTTGGTGCCCTCCGAGGCCCCAGGGTCCTCGGCCAGGTGCCAGGCGGCGAAGGCGTCGAAGCCCTCCCGGTCGATGACGTCGTTGGCCGCGGCGGCGTCCGGCGCAGCCTGGGACCACTCGGTGCGGTCGTCGAAGCGGCCGTCGTCGATGAGCCGCCTGGCCTGGCGGACGGCGGCCTGGTTCACCCGGTAGTCAGGCATGCCGCTCCTCCCTCAGGTGGTCGGCGCCTCTCCCCCGCTGCCCGCCGTCCCACCGCTGTCGGGAGCCGACGGCTCGCCGAGGCCGGCCGGGGTGCCCGGCTGGGGCACGCTCGGGGCGTGCGCGGCGGTGTGCGGCTGCTCGCCACCGACGGCCGCGGACTCCTCCTGCCGGTCGAGCAGCGGGCGCAGCGCCGCACCGGTGATCCGCCGGAAGGCCCGCTTGGGCCGCCGCCGGTCCAGGACCGCGACCTCCAGCTGCTCGGCGGACAGCAGCGTGGGGCCGCCGTTGCCGGCGCTGGTGGCCGGGCTGACCGCCGAGAGCGCCTGGACGCCGACCTGCAGCGCCTCGGCCAGGCCCATGCCGGGCAGGAAGTGCTCGCGCAGGTTGGCGCTGACCGCCTCGGCCTGGCCGCCCATGACGACGAAGTCGGGCTCGTCGACGACCGAGCCGTCGAAGGTCAGCCGGTACAGCTGGTCGGTCTCGGGGGTGTCGCCCACCTCGGCGACGCAGAGCTCGACCTCGAAGGGCTTCAGCTGCTGGGTGAAGACCTCGCCGAGCGTCTGCGCGTAGGCGTTGGCGATGACCCGGCCGGTGACGTCGCGGCGGTTGTAGCTGTACCCACGGACGTCGGCCAGCCGCACCCCGGCCACCCGCAGGCTCTCGAACTCGCTGTAGCGGCCGACGGCGGCGAAGCCGATCCGGTCGTAGAGCTCGCCGACCTTGTGCAGCGTGGAGCTGGGGTTCTCGGCGATGAAGAGCACGCCGTCGGCGTAGGTGACGACGGCGACGCTGCGACCGCGGGCGATGCCCTTGCGGGCGTACTCCGACTTGTCGCGCATCAGCTGCTCGGGCGAGGCGTAGTACGGCATGGTCATGGCGATCAGCCCTGCCCCTCGGCGGCGGCCCGCTCGTCGGTGATGATCGTGGCGACGGCGGCGACCTCGTCGTCGGTCACCCGGACGGCGCCCTCGGCGTCGACCCGATAGACGATCGGGTACAGCCGGCGCACCGGGTCCGGACCGCCGGTGGCCGAGTCGTCGTCGGCGGCGTCGTAGAGGGACTCCACCACGGTGCGGACCGCGGTGTCGGCGGGCAGGTCGGGCCGCCAGGTCTTCTTCAGCGAGTTCCGGGCGAACAGCGAGCCCGAGCCGACGGCGGCGTAGCCGCGCTCCTCGTAGTTCCCACCGGTGACGTCGTAGCTGAAGATCCGCCCGGGCGTGGTGCCGGGCGCGGCGTCGAGGTCGAACCCGGCGAACAGCGGGACGACGGCCAGGCCCTGCAGCGCCGCGCCGAGGTTGCCGCGGATCATCTGCGCCAGCCGGTTGGCCTTGCCGTCGAGGGAGAGCGTGAGGCCCTCGATCTTCTCGTAGTGCTCCAGCTCGACCTGGTAGAGCCGCACCATCTCGATGGCGATGCCGGCCGCACCGGCGATGCCGATGACCGACCAGGCGTCGGCCGGGTAGACCTTCTCGATGTCGCGGCTGGAGATCAGGTTGCCCATGGTCGCCCGCCGGTCGCCGCCCATGAGGACGCCGCCGTCGTAGGTGACCGAGACGATCGTGGTGCCGTGGGGCGTGACGTCACCGACGGGCAGCTGCGGCACCGGCCGGCGAGCCGGCAGCAGGTCGGGCGCGGCCGCCGCGAGGAAGTCGGTGAACGAGGAACCCACCCGGTCCAGGTACGCGGGCGGGAACCCGCTCCGACCAGCCGAATACTCGCTCACCCATCCGCCTCTCTCGCCGCCGTGGAGCAGCGGCCTCGCTCGATCAGAGGCCCCCTCGATGACCCGCGCGGGGCCGGCCAGGACGCCGTCACGACCCTACCGGCGGCTCCGCAGACGGGCTCCCGGTGGCGGGCCCGACGACGAACGTCTCCCGGAGTCGTGCGAGCAGTTGCCGCTGGAGATGAGCGTCGACGTAGAGCGCGGCCGCGTGCAGCAAGGCCGGGTCGTCGCGGAAGAGGCCCAGACCCTGGTTGCAGCGCTGGCACAGCATCTGGCGCGTCGCACCGGTCCCGTGGTCGTGGTCGAGGTGCTGCGCCGGGTCGCCACAGATGGCACAGCGACCACCCTGGGCCGTCTTCAAGTCGGCGACCTGACTCTTGCTCAGCCGGTGCTTCCGCTGGAAGTAGTACTCACTTTTCGCGGCCTTGTGGCACGCCTTGCAACGACTTCCGAAGCCCGACGCAGTGCGGCTACTGCGCATGTAGTCGTCATGGGCGACCGCCCGACGACAGGACGGACACCAGCGAGAGCCAGCCGGGACCCACGAGTGGTCGCGGATCTCCTCGCCCAACGCCCGGCGCTTCTCCCGGTACCACGCCCGGTTTCGCGCTCGACTGCACTCAAGGCAGTAGAACGACCGCCCGTCAGCGAGCGACTGGTTGCACCCGAAGTCGCTGACCGGCTTGACGACCCCGCACGAAGGGCAGCGCTTATGAGTGATCATCGCCGAGTCGGTGACTACGGAGAGTGATCACTCGCCTCCCTTCTGTACGTAACTACGCACGAACTCCTCGCTGTTCTCCTCGAGGACCTCGTCGATCTCGTCGAGGATGGAGTCGAGGTCCTCGGAGACCTCCTTGTGCCGCTCGGCGACCTCGGTGTCGACCGACGCCTCGACCTCCTCGGTCTCCTCCCGGCTGCGCGTCGAGCGCTGCTGACCGCCGCTGTCCCTCGTGGCCATGGGGTTCCTCCCGGTGCGGGTCGTGGCTGGTGCCGTGGCAGGTGCCTGGTGCAGAAGTTACCCGCGGGGTGCGACGTTCGGAGGTCGAACGACCGGCGTGGTCAGCCGCCGGTGATCGTGTCGACCAGCTCCTGCGCCGAGGACGTCGACTCGAACAGCGCGCCGACGTGGTCCCGCGTGCCGCGCAGCGGCTCCATGGTGGGGATCCGCACCAGGTTCTCCCGGCCCAGGTCGAAGACCACCGAGTCCCACGACGCCGCGGCCACCTGGGCCGGGTAGCGGCGCAGGCACTCCCCGCGGAAGAAGGCCCGGGTGTCCGACGGCGGCCGCACCATCGCCTGCAGCACCTCGTCGTCGGTGAGCAGCCGCTGCATCGAGCCGCGCGACACCAGCCGGTGGTAGAGCCCCTTCTCCGGCCGCACGTCGGAGTACTGCAGGTCGACCAGGTGCAGCCGCGAATCGCCCCACGACAGCCCGTCGCGGGAGCGGTAGCCCTCCAGCAGCCGCAGCTTCGCCGGCCAGTCCAGGCGGTCGGCGCAGCGCATCGGGTCGACCGCGAGGTCCTCGAGCACCTCGGCCCACCGGCGCAGCACGTCGGCGGTCTGGCCGTCGTCCTCACCGCGCCGGTCGACGTGGCGCTGGGCCATCTCCAGGTACGCCTGCTGGACCTCCAGGGCCGTCATCCGGCGCCCGTCGCGCAGCTGCACCTGGTGGGTCAGCGACGGGTCGTGGCTGATCGCCTGCAGCGCCGCCACCGGCTCCTCGATGGAGAGGTCCTGGGTCAGGGTGCGCGCCTCGATCATGTCCAGCACCAGCGCCGTCGTCCCGACCTTGAGGTAGGTCGACAGCTCGGCGAGGTTGGCGTCGCCGATGATGACGTGCAGCCGGCGGTACTTGTCGGCGTCGGCGTGCGGCTCGTCGCGGGTGTTGATGATCGGCCGCTTGAGCGTCGTCTCCAGGCCCACCTCGACCTCGAAGAAGTCGGCGCGCTGGGACAGCTGGAACCCCTGCGTGCGGCTCTCGGTGCCGATGCCCACGCGCCCGGAGCCGGCCACCACCTGGCGGGTCACGAAGAACGGGATGAGCCCGCGGATGATGTCGAGGAACGGCGTCCGCCGGTCCATCAGGTAGTTCTCGTGGGCGCCGTAGGAGGCGCCCTTGCCGTCGGTGTTGTTCTTGTAGAGCTGGATCGGCTGGGTGCCGGGGACGCGCGCGGCGCGGCGCGCCGCCTCGGCCATCACCTGCTCCCCCGCCTTGTCCCACAGGACGACGTCACGCGGGTTGGTGACCTCCGGCGTCGAGTACTCCGGGTGCGCGTGGTCGACGTAGAGGCGGGCCCCGTTGGTGAGGATGACGTTGGCCATCCCCGAGTCCTCCTCCAGGTCGTTGTGGTCCAGCGCCTGGGCCGGGGACAGGTCGAAGCCCCGGGCGTCGCGCAGCGGCGACTCCTCCTCGAAGTCCCAGCGCGGCCGGCGCGGCGTCGGCGCCTCGGCCACCGCCCAGGCGTTCACGACCTGGCTGGACAGCGTCGTCGGGTACGCCGTCGGCTGCCCGGGCACCGAGATGCCGTACTCGACCTCGGTCCCCATGACCCGCCGCACGCTCATGTCGCCACCCTAGGCGTGGACGCTCCGCGCCCGGACCCAGGGCGACACCGTCCGGCGGACGGTCGGCCGCCTGCTCCCGAGTCGGGCCACCGCCGCGCACGGCCCGGGACGGCGGACGGCCCGGCCCCCGCGGTGGCGCGGGGACCGGGCCGTGGCAGGCACCGCAGGACTACAGGTACTGGCCGGTGTTGGTCGCCGTGTCGATGGCGCGGCCGCTCTCGGTGCCCTTGCCGCTGATGAGCGTGCGGATGTAGACGATCCGCTCGCCCTTCTTGCCCGAGATCCGCGCCCAGTCGTCGGGGTTGGTGGTGTTGGGCAGGTCCTCGTTCTCCTTGAACTCGTCGACGCAGGCCTGCATGAGGTGACCGACCCGCAGGCCGCCCGCGCCGGTCTCCAGCCGCTCCTTGATCGCCATCTTCTTGGCGCGGTCGACGATGTTCTGCAGCATCGCCCCGGAGTTGAAGTCCCTGAAGTACAGGACCTCCTTGTCACCGTTGGCGTAGGTCACCTCGAGGAAGCGGTTCTCCTCGCTCTCGGTGTACATCCGCTCGACGGTGCGCTGGATCATCCCGGCGACCGTGGCCTCGCGGCTGTTGCCGTGCTCGGCGAGGTCGTCGGGGTGCAGCGGGAGCGTGGTCGTCAGGTACTTGCTGAAGATGTCGCGGGCGGCCTCCGCGTCCGGCCGCTCGATCTTGATCTTCACGTCCAGCCGGCCGGGCCGCAGGATCGCCGGGTCGATCATGTCCTCGCGGTTGGAGGCGCCGATGACGATGACGTTCTCCAGCCCCTCCACGCCGTCGATCTCGCTGAGCAGCTGGGGCACGATCGTCGACTCGACGTCCGAGGAGACCCCGGACCCCCGGGTGCGGAAGATCGAGTCCATCTCGTCGAAGAAGACGATGACCGGCGTGCCCTCACCGGCCTTCTCGCGGGCCCGCTGGAAGACCAGCCGGATGTGCCGCTCGGTCTCGCCGACGTACTTGTTGAGCAGCTCGGGGCCCTTGATGTTGAGGAAGTAGGACTTCGCCTGCCCCTCCCCCTTCACCGCGGAGACCTTCTTGGCCAGGGAGTTGGCGACCGCCTTGGCGATGAGCGTCTTGCCGCAGCCGGGCGGGCCGTAGAGCAGGATGCCCTTGGGCGGGCGCAGCTCGTACTCGCGGAACAGGTCGGCGTGCAGGAACGGCAGCTCCACGGCGTCGCGGATCTGCTCGATCTGCCGGGACAGGCCGCCGATGTCGCTGTAGTCGATGTCGGGGACCTCCTCGAGCACGAGTTCCTCGACCTCGCTCTTGGGGATCCGCTCGTAGACGTAGCCCGAGCGGGTCTCCAGCAGCAGCGAGTCGCCGCTGCGCAGCGGCTGGTCGGTCAGCGAGTCGGCGAGGTGCACGACGCGCTCCTCGTCGGTGTGCCCGATGACCAGCGCGCGCGGCGCCTCGCCCTCGACCGGCTCCAGCAGCTCCTTGAGCATGACGACGTCGCCGGCGCGCTCGAACCCGCACGCCTCGACGACGTTCATCGCCTCGTTGAGCATGACCTCCTGGCCGTGCTGGAGGTCGTCGAGCTCCACCGCCGGGGAGACCGAGACGCGCAGCTTGCGGCCGCCGGTGAAGACGTCGACGGTGCCGTCGTCGTGCCGGGCGAGGAAGACGCCGTAGCCCGACGGTGGCTGGCCGAGCCGGTCGACCTCCTCCTTGAGCGTGACCAGCTGCTCACGCGCGTCGCGCAGCGTGGTGGCGAGCTTGTCGTTGCGCTCGGACAGGAAGGCCGCGCGGCCCTCCGCCTCCGCCACCCGCTCCTCGAGCAACCGCAGTTGGCGGGGGCTCTCCGCCACCTTGCGGCGCAGCAGCCCGATCTCCTCCTCCAGGTAGGAGATCTGGCTGAGCAACGCCGTCACGTCACGCTCGCGCCGCGCTCTGAACTCGTCGGGACCATTGCCAAGACCGGGGCCCATCGCGCACCTCCGACACATCGGGAGAGCCAGGACGCAAATCTATACACGCGTGGCGACAGCGTGCCCGGGGCGCGCAGGCGAGGGGCGCGGAAGCGGCCCCGGTGCAGGGCCCCGCGCCGAGCGTGGGGGCAGCGAGGTCCTCCTACTTCTGGGCCCGGCGCTGCCGCAGGGGCGCGACGACGCCCTCGGCGAGCCGGCGGGCGGTGACCAGGAAGGCAGTGTGCGCCACCATCCGGTGCTCGGGGCGGACGGCGAGGCCGACCGCGTGCCAGGGCCGCAGCAGGGACTCCCAGGCGTGCGGCTCGGTCCACACGCCCTGCGCCCGCAGCGCCTCGACGTAGGTGGACAGCTGCGTCGTCGTGGCCACGTAGCCGACCAGGACACCCCCGGGGCGCAGCGCGGCGGCCACGGTGGGCAGCACCGCCCAGGGCTCCAGCATGTCCAGCACGACCCGGTCGACGACCTCGGACGCCGGGTGCTGGTCCAGGTCGCCGAGCCGCAGCGACCAGGTGGCCGGCACCTCGCCGAAGAAGGCGCCGACGTTGGCGCGGGCGACGTCGGCGAAGTCCTCGCGCCGCTCGTAGCTGGTGACGGCGCCGTG
>DASQXT010000403.1:0-5609 GCA_035639575.1 Geodermatophilus sp. | reverse complement strand
CCGTCGTCGATGAGCTTGGCCAGCTCGGAGGCGTCGCTGACGTTGTGCAGCGGGATCTTGCGGACCTCGATCGGTGCGGGCACGTCTTCCTTCTCTCTAGGGACGGGTGTGGCCCTCGTGCTGGGTCCCGCCGCGAGCCTGCGAGTGGCGGAGGGCAGGAGGGTCCTTCTGCAGGACGGTGCCGACGTCGTCGCTCGTGACGGCGTCGGCGATGTGCTCGAGGGACGTGACGACGGCGCGGCGGGTGGGTCCGGGGCCAGGGGCAGAGCCCTCCACGAAGCGCAGCGCGGCCTCGACCTTGGGACCCATCGAGCCGCGGGCGAACTCGCCGGCCGCGGCGTGCGCGCGCAGCTCCGCGGGGGTGACCCGGCCGAGCGGGCGGGCGGCCGGGGTGCCGTACCCGACGAGCACGTGGGGGACGTCGGTCGCGATCACCAGCGTCCCGGCGTCCAGCTCGCGGGCCAGCAGCGCGGCGGTGAGGTCCTTGTCGATCACGGCCTCGACACCGCGCAGGGCCCCGCCGGTCCCGTCATCCACCACCGGGACGCCGCCCCCGCCGGCGCAGACGACGACGAACCCGGCCGCGAGCAGCGCCTCGATCGCCGGGACGTCGACCACGCGCCGCGGCTCGGGCGAGGCGACGACCCGCCGCCAGCCGCGCGCGCCGCGGTCCTCCCACACCTGGCCGTGGGCCATGGAGCGCTCGGCCTGCTCCCGCGGGAGGAAGCGGCCGACCGGCTTGGACGGCTCCCGGAAGTGCGGGTCGTCGGCGTCGACGAGGGTGCGGGTGACCAGGGCGGCGGTCCGCTGCGGAAGCCCGTGCGCGGCGAGGGCGGCGTCGAGCTCGTCGACCAGCGTGAAGCCGATGGTGGCCTGGGTCTGGGCGACGCACCAGTCCAGCGGCACCGGCGGGACCTCGTGCGCAGCCAGCTCGTTCTTGACCAGCAGGTTGCCCACCTGCGGCCCGTTGCCGTGGGTGAGCACCACGGGGACGCCGGTCGCCACCACCGCGGCCACGTGGCGGCAGGCCGCGGCGATGGCGTCGCGCTGCGCGGCGGGCGTGGCCGAGCCGTCCGGGCCGGTCATCGCGTTGCCGCCGAGGGCGATGACGACGCGGCCGGGGGTCACCCGGCGAACCGTAACCGGTTTTCTCTCAGCGCTGAAGTATCTGTCAGCGGCGCCAGAAGTCGAAGGCGTCCCGCCCGGGGCGGAAGCCCGCTGCCTCGACGACGTCCACCGCCAGGTCGAAGTGCTGCCCCACGCCGGCCGGCTGGTGGGCGTCGCTGCCGAAGCTGACCGCCTCGCCGCCCTCCTCGAAGAACCAGCGCACCTGGTCGACCGATGCCAGCGGGCTGGTCGTGTTCACCTCCAGCGCCCGGCCGGTGCCCGCCAGCGCCCGGAACACCGCGCGATACTCCTCCTCGTAGTCCTTCTCCGCGTACCGGTCGCTGCCGCCCGGCCAGTACCGCCGCGGGAAGTCCACGTGCGCGAGCACCTGGAAGACGTCGCTGTTCTCGACCATGTCGACGACCTCGGCCAGGTAGCGGCGCATCGTCGTGTCCGGGTCGGGGTAGAGCAGCCGCCCCACGCCGTAGAGCCGGCCGTCCTGGCTCAGCGAGTGCAGCGAGCCGAGGACGCGGTCGACGGGGGAGTCCCGCAGGTGGGCCGCGACGCTGGCCGCGAACAGGTGCGGCTCGCCGGTCTCCACGCCCGACCAGATCCGCAGCTCCGGGAAGCGCTCCCGGCACTCCTCGAGCTCGGCGAAGTAGCCCTCGACGTCGATGGGCAGGTGCCGGGAGGCGTGCCGGTCGACCAGCCCCTCGGCGGTCGCGCGGTCCTCCGGCGTCCAGGTCGTGAAGTCGAGGTGCTCGGTGAAGGCGATGGCAGGCAGGCCCCGGGCGACCGCTCGCTCGCACGCGCGCACCATCGTGGAGGAGTCGGCGGTGTCCCAGGACCACCTGGTGTGCACGTGGTTGTCCGGTGGTCGCATCGCCTGTGGATTGTCCTCCTCCGTCCCCAGGGTCCGCGCGGCGACCTGTCCTGTCGCTCCCGCTGCCTACTGTCGGGAGCCATGACCACCGCCGCGCCGTCCGCCGACCTCGCCACGGAGGCCCTCGAGGTCCTCCGCGAGCTGACCGGCCGCCCCGACGCGGTCTTCCGCGAGGGTCAGGACGCCGCCGTCGCCGCGCTGGTCGAGCGCTCCGAGCGGGCCCTGGTCGTGCAGCGCACCGGGTGGGGCAAGTCGGCGGTGTACTTCGTCTCCACCGCGCTGCTGCGCCGCCGCGGCGCCGGCCCCACCCTGCTGGTCAGCCCGCTGCTGGCGCTGATGCGCGACCAGGTCGCGGCCGCGGCGCGCGCCGGCATCCGCGCCGTCGAGATCTCCAGCGCGAACGCCACCGAGTGGGACGACGTCGCGCAGGCCCTGGCGGCCGACGAGGTCGACGTCCTGCTGGTCTCCCCCGAGCGGCTGACCAACCCGCGCTTCCGCGAGGAGCAGCTGCCGGGGCTGGTGGCCCGCTGCGGCCTGCTCGTCGTCGACGAGGCGCACTGCGTCTCCGACTGGGGCCACGACTTCCGCCCCGACTACCGCCGCATCCGCGACCTGCTCGGCACGCTCCCGGCCGGGACGCCGGTGCTCGCGACCACCGCGACCGCCAACGAGCGGGTGGTCGCCGACGTCGCCGAGCAGCTCGGCGCCGGTGGGGTGGGGGTGACGACGGTGCGCGGTCCCCTGGCGCGCGACTCGCTGCGCCTCGGGGTGCTGCGGCTGCCCACCGACCGGGCACGGCTGGCGTGGCTGGCCGCCCACCTCGGCGACCTGCCGGGCAGCGGCATCGTCTACACGCTCACCGTGGCCGCGGCCGAGGAGACGGCGACCCTGCTGCGCGACGCCGGCCACGAGGTGCGCGCCTACACCGGCCGGCTCGACGACGCCGACCGCAAGGACGCCGAGGAGGCGTTGCGGGAGAACCGGGTCAAGGCGCTGGTCGCCACCTCGGCGCTCGGTATGGGCTTCGACAAGCCCGACCTCGGCTTCGTCGTCCACCTGGGGGCGCCGTCGTCGCCGGTCAGCTACTACCAGCAGGTGGGCCGCGCCGGCCGCGCCGTCGAGCACGCCGACGTGCTGCTCCTGCCCGGCCCCGAGGACCTCGCCATCTGGCAGTGGTTCGCCACCTCCTCCATGCCGCGGGAGGACCACGCCGCCGCGGTCCTCTCCGCGATGGCCGACGGGAAGGCGTGGTCGGTGGCCCGGCTGGAGACGGTGGCCGACGTCCGCCGATCCCGGCTGGAGCTGCTGCTCAAGGTGCTCGCGGTGGACGGCGCGGTGGAGCGGGTGCAGGGCGGCTGGCGGTCCACCGGGCGGCCGTGGGTCTACGACGCCGACCGCTACGCCCGCGTCACCCGCACCCGGGAGGCCGAGCAGCGGGCGATGATCGCCTACGCCAAGCCGGTCGACGGGGCGCAGTGCCGGATGGCATTCCTGCAGGAGGCCCTCGACGACCCGACCGCCGCACCCTGCGGTCGCTGCGACGTCTGCGCCGGTCCCTGGTACTCGACCGACGTCCCCGAGGAGGCGGCCGCGGCGGCCTCCGCCGCCCTCGACCGTCCCGGCGTCGAGCTGGCGCCGCGCGCCCAGTGGCCGACCGGCGCCGACCGCCTGGGCGTCTCGGTGAAGGGGAAGATCGCGCCCGCCGAGCAGTTGGACCCCGGCCGCGCCGTCGCCCGGCTCACCGACCTCGGCTGGGGGCAGCGGCTGCGCACCCTGCTCGGGGACGACGGCGTCGGCGGCGTGGTCGACCTCGAGGCCCCGGGGCTGGAGGAGGACCCGGACGCCGCCTTCGACGTGCCGGTGCGGCGGGCCCCCTCCGACCTCCCGCCGGACGACGAGTTGCTGCGGGCCTGCGCGCGGGTGCTGGCCGCCTGGGACTGGGTCGAGCGCCCCGCCGCGGTGGTCGCCGTCCCCTCCCGCCGCCGTCCCCGCCTGGTCACCGGGCTGGCGCAGGGGCTGGCGGGGTTGGGCCGGTTGCCCTACCTCGGGGAGCTCTCCCTGGCTCACGGTGGGCCGACCGGGCAGCCCGGCGGCAACAGCGCCTTCCGGCTGGCGGGTGTGTGGCAGCGGATCGTCGTCGGCCCGGAGCTGCGCGAGCGGCTGGGCCGGCTCGGCCCGGTGCCGGTGCTGCTGGTCGACGACCTCGCCGACTCGCGGTGGACCATGACCGTCGCCGGTCGCGAGCTGCGGCTGGCCGGCGCCTCCCGCGTCCTGCCCTTCGCGCTCGCGCTCACCGCATGAAGGGCCTCGTCCTGCCCAACCTCCGCAGGCTCAGGGTGGTATCCGGGACGGGGCCACCGCTGTGTGGAGCCGTTGACGCCGTCCAAGACCTCGTACACACGTTCGATCCGGCGTAGCCTCCGCCCATGTCGCCCGCGCACCAGCCGTCGATGTGGGACCTCGCCGAGGAGGCCACGCTCGGGCCCCTCACGGTCACCCGGCACCACCTCAGCCGCGGCGCCTGGGTCGACCACCTGCCCGGCTGGGTCCAGGGGTCCGACGAGGTGCTCGAGGTGCTGCTCGGGGACATCGGCTGGCGGGCCGACCGACGGCAGATGTACGAGCGCGAGGTCGCCGTCCCCCGGTTGCTGCGGTGGTACGGCGGCGACGAGCCGCTGCCGCACCCGCTGCTCACCGAGGCCCGGGAGGCGTTGAACGCCCACTACGGGCCCGAGTCGGGCGAGCCGTTCGTCAGCGCCGGCATGTGCCTCTACCGGGACGGCCGTGACAGCGTCGCCTGGCACGGTGACCGACTCGGTCGCGGGCGGAGCGCGGACACCATGGTCGCGATCCTGTCGTTCGGGTCCCCGCGGCCGCTGCTGCTCCGCCCGGCCGGTGGCGGCGAGGGCCTGCGGTTCCCTCTGGGGCACGGGGACCTGGTCGTCATGGGCGGCTCATGCCAGCGGACGTGGGAGCACTGCATCCCGAAGACCACCAAGCCGGTGGGTCCCCGGGTCAGCGTCCAGTTCCGACCCCGTGGCGTGGCCTGACACCGTCATGGCGCGCGACGCCCCTGCCGGTCGCGGCGGCCCAGGCTGCCGCCGGCTCCGGCGCCAGGACGAGGAGCCCGGACACACGCAGAGCCGACGAGGAGGTCCGGCTCTGAGCCGCTCGATCGACACCGGTGCTCCAGGCCCAGAGGCGTGCACGGGACGGGCGGTCCCCTCCGCGGACCCCCCTGCAGAGGGCCCCGGAGGTGGTGTACTGTTCCTCCTGCACCGAGCGAGAACAGACCGGGCCGCAAGCCTGGGAAACCGCCGGTCAGACCCCCGAGGTCGGACTGCTGCGGAGCACGGTGTACAGTGGGGACACCGCCTCGAACGAGGGCCGAAAAGGCCGGAGCACGAGCGCGTCCGCTCCTTGAGAACTCAACAGCGTGCCGAAAGTCAGTGCCAAGTAGCAACCCCGTTGGGGTTTCTTTGGTTGAGATTGATCGAGAGCGTCCAGTTCTCGGTTCTCGGCCGGGGTTCAAGCATCTACGGAGAGTTTGATCCTGGCTCAGGACGAACGCTGGCGGCGTGCTTAACACATGCAAGTCGAACGCTGAACCATCTTCGGG
>DASQXT010000402.1:0-3449 GCA_035639575.1 Geodermatophilus sp. | reverse complement strand
CCGCCTGCACCGGCGGTTCGTGACCGAGGAACCGCGACGGGCGGTCCTCCTCAACGGACTGGCCGGCCGGCTCTTCGCCCTGGTGAACCGGAGGCGCCCGTGGCACCGGCTGCCGTCCCGGCTCGCCCTGCTGAACCTGTCGGTCCTGCGCCGGCGGCTGCGCCGCGACAACCTCATCGACACGGAACTGCCGACCCGGGTCGAGGTGCGGACGCCGGAACCCGCGCCTCCCGCCGCCGCGGTGGCGCACCGGACCGCCGACGGCACCTGGAACGACCTGTCGTCCCGCCGCATGGGTGCCACCGGTGCCCGGTTCGGCCGGAACATGCCGGTCGACGTCCGCCAGGCGGACCTCCCCGACCCGATCCGGGTCGCCGACGAGCTCCTGGCGCGCAAGCGGTTCATCCCCGCCCGGTCGCTGAACGTCCTCGCCGCGGCGTGGATCCAGTTCCAGGTGCACGACTGGGTCCAGCACCACCGCGTCCCGGTGGGGGAGCGCAGCATCGACCTCCCCCTCCCCGACGGGCGCGAGTGGCGCAACACCCCGGACGGCCCCGTCGAGCGGGTCATGCGGATCGCCGAGGACGACGGCCCCGCCAACCGCGTCTCCCACTGGTGGGACGGCTCCGAGGTCTACGGCAGCGACGCCGACAAGGCGGCCCAGCTGCGCGAGGACGGCGGGCGCGGCGCGCGGCTGCGCCTCGTCGACGGCCACCTGCCCACCGGTCCCGGCGGGGTGGCGATGGCCGGGTTCTCGGAGAGCTGGTGGCTGGGGCTCAGCGCGCTGCAGACCCTCTTCGCCCGCGAGCACAACGCGGTGTGCGACGCCCTCCAGCAGGAGTACCCGGACCTCGACGACGAGCGGACCCACCAGACCGCACGGCTGGTCGTCTCCGCGTTGATCGCGAAGATCCACACGGTGGAGTGGACGCCGGCGATCCTCGGGACGCAGACCCTCGACACGGCGATGTCGGTCAACTGGCGGGGCGCGCCGGACGAGTGGCTCACCCGGCTCGGGTTCCGGTTGTTGGACCCGCACGCCGTCCACGGCATCCCGCGCACCCTGCCCGACCACTCCGGCGTCCCGTTCTCCCTCACCGAGGAGTTCGTGACGGTGTACCGGATGCACCCGCTCATCCCCGACGACTACGTGCTCGTCCACCGGGCGACGGGCGAGGTCGAGGAGGTCGGCTTCGCCGAGATCTCGGGGGAGGCGACCGAGCAGAAGCTCCGCGACACCGGGCTCGCCGACTCCCTGTACTCGCTGGGCATCGCGAACCCGGGCGCGATCACGCTGCACAACTTCCCGGAGGCGCTGCGGCACGTCGAGCGGGACGGCGAGGTCGTCGACCTCGCGGTCGTCGACATCGTGCGCACCCGCAGGCGGGGGGTGCCGCGGTACAACGACTTCCGGGCCGGGCTGCACATGCCGCGGATCCGCCGTTTCGAGGACCTCACGACCGAGCCGGAGACCCTCGCCGCGATGAAGCGGCTGTACCGGTCGGTCGACGAGATCGACACCGTGGTCGGGCTCCTCGCCGAGGAGCCGCCCACCGGCTTCGGGTTCAGCGACACGGCGTTCCGGGTCTTCCTGCTCATGGCCTCCCGGCGGCTGCAGAGCGACCGGTTCCTCACCGTGGACTTCCGGCCCGAGGTGTACACCCCGCTCGGGATGGACTGGGTCGAGCGCGGCAGCCTGGCCGACGTCGTGCAGCGCCACTGCCCGGAGCTCGCGGGGCTGGTGGGGACCGGCAAGGCAGCGTTCGCCCCGTGGCGCTGACCTGCCGGTCCCGCGCACCTCACGCCGCGCAGGGCCGACGGACGACCCCCCACCCGCCGGATCCCAGGTACCGGCGCACCGCGGGCGTCGCCTCCAGGCGGGCCAGGGTGCGGGCCCGGGTCGGGCCGATGCTGCCGATCGGCATCCCCAGCCTCGCGCTGATCTCCCGGTAGCTGAGCGGAGGGTCGGCCGTGAGCAGGAGCAGCAGCTCGCGCTGCGCCGCCGGCAGGTCGGCGAGCCCCTCCCGGACGGCCTCGACCTGCTCGGCCTGCAGCAGGTCGGCGTCGACGCCGGGGTCGTCCTCCAGGAACGCCTGCGCGGAGTCGTCCAGCGGGTCGACCGGCAGCGTCCGCGCGCGGCCGCGGGCCAGGCGGAGGCTCTCGTGGTGAGCGGTCGTCGCGATCCAGCCGGGCAGCGCGAGCGGCGCGCGGAGCCGGTGGAGGTGCTCCACCAGACGCAGCCAGATCACCTGCGCGACGTCCTCGGCGTCGTGCTCGCCGAGCCGGTACCTGCGGGTGATCCCGCGGACGAGCGGGCTGAACCGCTGCACGAGCCCCTGCCAGGCGCAGGGCTCGCCGCGCCGGGCGGCCTCGACGAGCGCCGCCAGGTCGGCCTGGCCGTCCGTGCCGGGGCCCGGGGTGTACTGCTGTGCACCGCGGTCCGGGTCCCGGGAGAGTGCGTCGAGGCTGTCGTGGAGCGTGGACATGTCGGTCCTCCGTGGCGGCCGTTCGCTGGTGGGACGACTGTCGAGGGGGCCGGCACGGCAGGTCCAAGCCCATCAGGGGCCGCGGACGCGCACGGGGACACCGGGCCGGGCACGCACGTCCCGGGGTGCGAGGGCGCCACCTCCAGCGCTGGAGGTCCTAGGCTGGAGGTCCAGTTCCTGTGGTATCTGGGGGAAGCCGATGCCCGAGGACGACCTGTCGGCGGTGCTGACGAACGTCGCAGCCGATGCCCGCCCGGTCACCCGAACGAAGATCGCCAACAGCCCGGAGACGCGCGCCTTCCTCGACATCGGGCTGCTGCTGCTCTGTGACGACCTGCTGGACCACCGGGGTCCCGACCTGATGGACGACCACGACGCCGGCACCCGCCTGTTCGCCGGGCTGTCGCAGGCCCGCTTGATCGAGCGCGCCGAGCACGAGGACGCCCACCGGGAGCACCCGAGGATGCTGACCGTCGGGATGTTCCGGGACCGCTGGCGGTACAAGAGCCGCTACACCGAGGACCTCATCGCCTACCTGATGCGGCCGGCCCTGGTGGACCACGCCATCCACGACGTGTCCGAGGCTGCGAAGGGACTCCCCGAGGACCTGCCCTTCGCCGAGCTCGTCGAGCGGGTGGTCGACCGGGTGATGGCCGTGACCCTGGACGACCAGCTCTGGAGCCTCCGGACGGTCATCTGGGTCGCCCTGCCGAACCACCCCCTGGTGCGGACCTTCCTCAAGGCCCAGCACGAGCAGTGGATCGCCTACTGGACCGCCACCTACGAGCGGCTGGCGTGCCGGTTCGGCCTGCAGCTGCGCCCGGAGTACACCTGGCACGACGTCGCGGAGGTCTTCCACGCCGCCGCGGAGGGTGCCCGGCTGCGCGCGCGGGTGACCGGGTCGGCCGCGGCGCTGTCGTCCGGCCACAACGTCCTGGTCGGGACGATCCACATGCTGCTGCC
>DASQXT010000401.1:0-2654 GCA_035639575.1 Geodermatophilus sp. | reverse complement strand
GCCCGGCCCAGGGTAGGCGGAGCCACCGACCACACCGGAGCGCGTGTGGTGGCTGGAGCCGGTGCGGTCCGTGGGAGCGGGACTGCTCCTGCTGCTGTCCGCGGGCCTCGCTGCCGTCTCCCGGCCGGCCTGGTCGACTAGTCGACGAGCGGACCGACGGCGGCCGCCAGCTCGGCGGCCAGGTCGCCGCGCTCCCCCACGACGACGGCGTCCAGCTGCATCCAGCCGGCCATGAGCGCCAGCTCCTCGGCGAGGGCGGCGGCCACCTCGGTCCGGTCCACGCCGTCCTCGCCGAACACCGCCTGCACCCGGAGCACGCCGGCCTGCCGGTCGGCCTTGAGGTCGACGCGGGCGACCAGCCGGTCGCCGAGCAAGAAGGGCAGCACGTAGTAGCCGTGTACGCGCTGGGCGGCCGGCGTGTAGATCTCCAGCCGGTACCGGAAGCCGAAGATGCGTGCCACGCGCGGCCGCTCCCACACCAGGGAGTCGAAGGGGCTCACCAGCGCCCGCGCCCGCACCCAGCGGGGGCGGCGCGCCTGAGGGTGCAGCCACGCCGGGGCGCCCCAGCCGGCCACCTCGACGGGCAGGAGCTCCCCGGCGTCGACGAGGTCGGCGATCGCCGCTCGTGCTGCCGGCGGACGGAGCCGGAAGTAGTCGCGCAGGTCCCGCTCGGTGGCGACCCCGAGGGCGCGCGAGGCGGTGCGCACCAGCTCGCGGACGGCGTCGGCCGGTTCCGGGGTGGGGGTCTGCAGGACGGCGGCCGGCAGCACCCGCTCGGTGAGGTCGTAGACGCGCTCGAAGCCCGCCGTCCGGCCCCGGGTGGTGACCACGCCGGTGTAGAAGAGCCACTCGAGGGCGACTTTGCCGGCGTGCCAGTTCCACATGCTGCCGGGCCGGTCCGGTCGCGGCTCGGCCAGGTCGCTGGCCTTGAGCGGGCCGGCCTCCCGCACCCGTGCGAGGACCTCGCTGACGTACCCCGGCCGCTCCCGCTGGATCCGGACCATCGAGCCCCAGGCGTGCTCCTCGGCCGCGGCCATGCGCCACCGCAGGTGCGGGTGCAGCCGGACCGGCAGCAGCGAGGCCTCGTGCGCCCAGTACTCGAAGAGCTCCCGCTTGCGGCCGGCGAGGTCGTCGAGCGCCTCGCGCGGGTAGGGGCCCAACCGGCTGAAGGCGGGCAGGTAGTGCGCGCGGGACAGCACGTTCACCGAGTCGATCTGCAACACCGCCAGCCGGGCCGTCATCCGGCGCAGCTGCCGGCCGTCGACGCCGACTCCCGGTCGGGGGTCGGCGAAGCCCTGCGCGGCGAGGGCGATGCGGCGGGCCAGCGAGGCCGGCAGCCGGTCGACGACGGGTGCTCCCACGGCCGCCGATCCTGCCCGGGGCCGCTGACACCCCGGAGGACCACCCCACCGCGGCCTACGCTGCCTGGCGTGCAACCGTCCTCGCCGTTCCCCCGCCGGTCGGGGACCGCGGAGGTGTCGGTTCGCCCGGCCCGGCCCACCGACGCCACGGACGTCGCCCGCGTGCAGGCGGTGACCTGGCGCACCGCCTACCGCGCCGTCCTCCCGGCCGAGGTGCTCGACGGCTGGGACGAGGCCGGGGCCGCGGACGCGTGGCGGGCCGCGATCGCCGCACCGCCCACCCCCGGCCACGGCGTCCTCGTCGCCGTCGAGCAGGACCGGGTGGTCGGCTTCGCCGCGTACGGCCCGGCGGAGCTCGCCGCCGACGAGCGCCCCCACCCAGCAGGGCCCAGCGGCGAGGTCGCCACGCTGCTGGTGGAGCCACGGTGGGGACGGCGGGGGCACGGCAGCCGGCTGCTGGCCGCCGTCACCGACCTCGCCCGAGCCGACGGGACGGCGCGGCTGCAGGTCTGGCTGCCGGAGGAGGACAGGGTGTCCGCGGGCTTCTTCGAGTCGGCGGGCTGGGCGAGCGACGGCTGGGTGCGGACGCTGGACACCGGTGGGACGCCGCTGCGCGAGATCCGCTGGCACACCCTGCTCGAGGAGGTCGACGAGGACCGATGACGTTCCAGGGCTTCCCCGACGAGGGGCTGGTCTTCTACGAGGGCCTCGAGGCCGACAACAGCAAGACCTACTGGACGCGGCACCGCCGGGTGTACGACGACTGCGTGCGGTCGCCGATGCAGGCGCTGCTCGACGAGCTGGCGGGTGAGTTCGGCAGCCCCAAGCTGTTCCGGCCCTACCGGGACGTCCGCTTCAGCAACGACAAGACGCCGTACAAGACCCACCAGGGTGCGGTCGTGAACCCCGCCGGCCGTGGGGCGGGCGCCTGGTACGTGCAGGTGTCCGCCGACGGGCTGATGGTGGCCGGAGGGTGCTGGCGGCTGGAGTCCGACCAGGTGGCCCGCTATCGCCGGGCCGTCGCCGACGAGGTCCAGGGTCCGCGGCTCCGGGCCGAGGTGGACCGGCTGGCCGCGGCCGGGTGGTCCATCGAGGGGGAGCGCCTGGTGCGGGTGCCAGCCGGCTTCGACCGGGACGGCGACCGCGCCGACCTGCTCCGGCACAAGTCGCTGTACGCGAGCAGGCACTGGGAGCCTGCCGACTGGCTGGGCGAGCGGCGGGCGCTCGAGGAGGTCCGGACCTCCTGGCAGGACCTGACCGCCCTCAACGCGTGGCTGGCCGACAACGTCGGGG
>DASQXT010000400.1:0-4179 GCA_035639575.1 Geodermatophilus sp. | reverse complement strand
TGCGAGCCCAGCAGGACCAGGGCCTGCTCGAGGATGCGGTCGTCGAGGGCAGGGTCGCGTGGCCGTCCCCGGCCGCGTGGGGACGCCTCCGCATTGCCGCTCATCTCTTCAGCGACTCTCCGTATCGGAAACCGACACCGGAGACACTACCCGCCCGGATCTAGGACAGAGTCGGGCATCGAGAATTGCGCTACGAAAGGTTGCGTTCGCACGTCGGGACGGACTAGCGTTCGGCCATCGGCGCAGCCGCCCCAGTCCCGGGCTCCGCGAGCCCGTAGGTTGCGCCGCGTTCACGCGCATCGGTCTCCGTCGCCGACCGGCGCCCCGGCGGATGTCACGCCGCGACCCCATGGACGGGCTCGCATCTCGATCCGCAGCCTCGGCCGGCCGGCTGAGGCACGGCCTCATGGTCCGAGGCCTGCACGGGCGGAGACGGCCTCCCACGCCGCCCGTCGCCCTGCCGAACCCGGGCCGATCCGGTGGTCATCCGGGTTCCCTGCTCAGCCGACGTCGCAGGTCCCGCACGCTGCCGCACCTGCCAGGAGAGGAACGACCGTGACGGAGACCCGAACGCCGTATCCGGTCCGCGTGGACGCAGCGCCGGCCCCCTCGCCCTCGCGCGGCCTGTGGTTGGTGAAATGGCTGCTGCTCATCCCGCACTACGTCGTGCTGGCCTTCCTCTGGCTGGCCTTCCTGGTGGTCAGCGTGGTCGCGTTCTTCGCGATCCTGTTCACCGCGCGCTATCCCAAGCCGTTGTTCGACTTCAACGTCGGAGTCCTGCGCTGGAGCTGGCGGGTGCACTACTACGGCTACTGGGCCCTGGGGACCGACCGCTATCCGCCGTTCACCCTCGTCGACGTTCCCGACTACCCCGCCCATCTGGACGTGGCCTATCCCGACCGGCTCTCCCGCGGGCTGGTGCTGGTGAAGTGGTGGCTGCTGGCCATCCCGCACTACCTGATCCTGTCGGTCTTCCTCGGCGGCGGGATCTGGCTCGGCACCCGCGTCGGAGCATCCGACAACGGCTGGGACAGCGACTGGCGCGCCGGTGTGAGCCTCGTCGCCCTGCTCGTGTGCATCGCCGCGATCGTGCTGTTGTTCACCGGGCGCTATCCCCGCCCGCTGTACGACTTCGTCCTCGGCATGGACCGCTGGGCGCTGCGGGTCGCCGCCTACACCGGGCTGATGACCGACCGCTATCCGCCCTTCCGGCTCGACCAGGGCGGCACCGACCCCGGCTCGGTCCCCGCCGCGCCCACCCGGCCGACGCCCACCGGCGTGTCGGCGGGAGCTCCGCCGGCTCCGGCCGCCCCGGTTCGGTGACCCCTCGGCCGCCCCCGGGATGACGCCGTGGCCCGGGGGCGGCCGAGCAGAGGCCGGCCCCCCGTCCGGCCAACGCGACCCCGCCCGGCCCGATCATCGATCCACAGGATGGGACCGTCATGACGATCACCGGCCGAGCCGCGCGAGCCAGCGTGATCCCGATGGACCCACTGCGCAGGACCGCATGTCTGGCGGGTGTGCTGTACCTGGCGACGTTCGCCTCCTCGATCCCCGCCCGGTTCTTCTTCCTGGACCCCGTCCTGAGCGACCCGCAGTACATCCTCGGTTCGGGTGACGGCACGCGCGTCGTCGTCGGCGGCGTTCTCGACATGGTCAATGCCCTCGCCTGCATCGGCACCGTCGTCGTGCTGTTCACGGTGGTGAAACGGCAGAACGAGACCCTGGCGCTCGGTTTCGTCACCCCGCTCCTGGGACTGATCGGAGGCCCGCTGCTGCTGGCCTCGGTGACCGGGATCGTGTTCAGCACGCACGACCTGGACTCCGGATTGCACGTGATCGCGGCCGCTCCGATCTTCCTCTGGGAGTTGTCGCTCGGCGTCTGGCTGGTCATCAAGGGCTTCAGGCCCTCCCCCGTCACGGCCGCGGTCACCTCCTCGGTCGAGGTGTCCGCAGATCTGTCCCGCGCCTGAGCCTCGCGACGTCGTCGTCGGGCCCGGCTGCCGCGCGCATCGCCGTGCCACCCCGGGCAGACGACCGACTTCGACGGCACCGGTTCCGGTCGGCCGCTCATCCCCAGCCGGATGACGGGCCAACGACCTGCCCCCTCCGCTGCTTCATGCCCCGTGGAATGAGGTACCTCCGATGACTGCTGGGAGCGTGGGCAACGGCCTGCGTCGGACGACCGGCGGACTCTTGCTCGGCGGCGCGCTCGCGTTCGCCGCGGCGGCGACAGCGCTGTCGTCGACCTTCGACTGGCCGGACATCCTGCGGGAACCGGCCGAGGTGGTGCTGCCCGCCTTCGCCGCCGGTGGCACGGGGCTGGTGTGGACCTGGTTCGCCACCGCCTGGACCTACGCGGTCCTCGCCGTCCCGATCCTGCTGTTGCCCGCGGTGCTCGGCCGGCGCGACGACCCGGTGCTCCGGGTGGCCACCGGCGCGGGCGCCGCCTCGGTGGTGCTGTCACTGATCGGCTTCCTGCGCTGGGTCTTCGTCGTTCCTCCACTGGCCGAGTCCCACCTCGCCGGCGACGCCACCACCCAGGCCGCAGTCGAGGCGGCGTGGACCGCCCAGCACCAGTTCGGCGGCGCGTTGCTCGGTGAGCACCTCGGCCAACTGCTGGCCATCGCCTGGTCGGTCACCCTGAGCGCGATCATCCTGCGGACCCGGGTCCTGCCCCGCTGGCTGGGCGTCACCGGTCTCGCGATCAGCGTGATCTACCTGCTCAACCAGGGCGACATCCTCGCCACCGCCGTGCCCGGGTTCCCGGTCTGGGACCTCGCCGGCCTGCTCGGCAGCACCGGCTGGGGACTGTGGGTCGCCGCGCTGGGCGTGATGGTCCTGCTGCGGCCGGTCCGTGCAGACACCGCGGCGCTCGACGGGGAGCCCGCCGACTCCGCGACCGTCCCGTCCCCCCAGCCGCCGGCGACTGCCGGCGTCAGGAGCTGATCCCCATGGCCCATCCGCGATCCTCCCGAGCACTCCCCTTCCGGCCCTGGTTGGTCTGGACCGCCGGGTTCCTCGCCTTTCCCCTTGCAGGCCTCGCCGGTACGGCGGTCGCCGGCCGCGCCGACCACCCGATCGCCGTGGTGGTCGGCGGAACGGTCACCGGTGTCGTCATCGGAGCCGGACAGACCCTTGCCAGCCGAGGGCGGCTCGACATCCGGAAGTGGGTGCCGGCCACCGCTCTGGGCATGGGCCTGGGGCTGCTCCTGGGCGCCGTCACGGTCGGCTACGACACCTCTCTCGCCGACCTGGCGCTGATGGGCGCCCTCACCGGCCTGGTCCTCGGACCCGCGCAGGCGGTGGCGCTGCCCCCGGGCACGCGCCCGCGCTGGGCGTGGGCGGCCGCGATGCCCGCCCTGTGGGCGCTGGGCTGGACCACCACGACCCTCGGCGGGATCGCCGTCGACCGGCAGTTCATGGTCTTCGGCGCCTACGGCGCAGTGACCTTCTCCGCTCTCTCCGGGATCCTCCTGCTGCTCCTCCTCCCCCACCGGCCGGCCGCCGGCACCCCCACCGCGCCGACACCCGCTCGGGCACGGGCGTGACAGCCGCCGCACGGCACGTCATCGTCGGCACCGGCGCCATCGGCCGGGCCTGGCTGAGGTCGTCGCCGAGCTCGCCGACCCTCTGGTCGAGGAGTTCCACGTCCTGGCCTTCCGGCAGGCCCTCACCGAGCGCTGCGAGGAACTGGTCGACACCGACGCCGCCGGGCTGATGCTCGACGACCAACGCGGCGACCTGCAGGTGGTCGCCTACACACCGACGAGTCCGCCCGGCTGCTCGAGCCGTTCGAGCTGCAGGAGGCCGAAGGGGCCTGCCTGGACTGCTTCGCCACCGGTCAGGTGATCGCGAACGTCGACCTGGCCGACCCCAGGGACCAGTGGCCGGTGGTCACCCAAGCGCCGCCGGCGGTCGGGTACGCGCGGGCCTCAGCGTGAGCGAAGCGTCCAGCAGGATGCGGACCCACGCCGGGCAGACCGCAGAACGGCTGACGGACGTCGTCGCCGGCGCGCTGGACCCCGGCGACCTCCCCGGTGGGGGTCACACCAGGCCGGCGTCGTGGACGCAGATCGCGATCTGGACCCGGTTGGCCAGCTCGAGCTTGGCCAGGATGTGGGAGACGTGGGCCTTGACCGTGGCCAGGCTCATGTAGAGCTCGCCGGCGATCTCGGC
>DASQXT010000399.1:0-11023 GCA_035639575.1 Geodermatophilus sp. | reverse complement strand
CTCCATGATGGTGCCGGTGTAGTCGCTGGGCGCGATGACCGTCGCGTTCACGATCGGCTCGTAGACCTCGGCGATCTTGCCGTCGGGCCAGTCGCTCGGGTTGGTCACGGTGATCTCGCTGCGGTCCTCCATGACCACGCGGTAGACGACGTTCGGAGCCGTCGAGATCAGGCTGATGCCGGCCTCGCGCTCCAGCCGCTCGCGGACGATCTCCAGGTGCAGCAGGCCGAGGAAGCCCACCCGGAACCCGAAGCCGAGCGCGGCGGAGGTCTCCGGCTCGTAGACCAGCGCGGCGTCGTTGAGCAGCAGCTTGTCCAGCGCCTCGCGCAGCAGCGGGTACTCGCTGCCGTCGATCGGGTACAGGCCCGAGTAGACCATCGGCTTGGGGTCCTGGTAGCCGCCGAGCGGCTCGGTGGCCGGCCTGCTCTGCAGCGTGACGGTGTCGCCGACGCGGGACTGGCGGACGTCCTTCACGCCGGTGATGAAGTAGCCGACCTCGCCCACGCCCAGGCCGTCGACCGGCTTGGGCTCGGGGGAGATGACGCCGATCTCGAGCAGCTCGTGGGTGGCGCCGGTGGACATCATCTTGATCCGCTCGCGGCTGGCGATCCGCCCGTCGCCGACCCGCACGTAGGTGATGACGCCGCGGTAGATGTCGTAGACGCTGTCGAAGATCATCGCGCGGGCCGGGGCCTCGGCGTTGCCCTCGGGCGCGGGGATCTGCGCCACGATCGCGTCGAGCAGCTCGGGCACGCCCTCGCCGGTCTTGCCGCTGACCCGCAGGACGTCGGAGGGGTCGCAGCCGATGATGTGCGCGAGCTCGGCGGCGTACTTCTCGGGCTGGGCGGCCGGGAGGTCGATCTTGTTGAGGACCGGGATGATCGTGAGGTCGTTCTCCAGCGCCAGGTAGAGGTTGGCCAGCGTCTGGGCCTCGATCCCCTGGGCGGCGTCGACCAGCAGCACGGCACCCTCGCAGGCGGCCAGCGACCGGGACACCTCGTAGGTGAAGTCGACGTGGCCGGGGGTGTCGATCATGTCGAGGACGTGCTCGGTGTCCCCGACCCGCCACGGCAGGCGCACGTTCTGCGCCTTGATGGTGATGCCGCGTTCGCGCTCGATGTCCATCCGGTCGAGGTACTGGGCACGCATCTGCCGCGCCTCGATGATCCCGGTGACCTCGAGCATCCGGTCGGCCAGCGTCGACTTGCCGTGGTCGATGTGGGCGATGATGCAGAAGTTCCGGATGCGGGCCGGGTCGGTGGAGGCGGGAGTCGTCACAGTGCCCCCATGGTCCCACGCCCGGCCGGGTCGTCCAGCCACCGCCGGGGTTCGGGCGCGTACCCGCGGGTTGGGGCCGGGCGGACGACGCTGGTATCTTGGCAGACCGGTCCGCTGACGCACGCCGTCCGGACGCACTGTCCAGAAGTACCCCCCTCCGAGACACCCCCGAGGCTCACGCGTGGCGAACATCAAGTCCCAGATCAAGCGGAACAAGACCAACGAGAAGGCGCGTCAGCGCAACGTTGCCGTCAAGTCCGCCCTGAAGACGGCCGTCCGCCGCTTCCGCGAGGCCACCGCCACCGGGGACGCCGCGGCCGCGACGACCGCGCTGCAGACCGCCAGCAAGGCGCTGGACAAGGCCGCCAGCAAGGGCGTCATCCACAAGAACCAGGCCGCCAACCGCAAGTCGGGCATGGCCAAGCAGCTGGCGGGCCTCTCCCGCTGACCCCCGGCCGCGTCCGCGCGGCCGTCCGACGAGCCCCCTCCCCCTGCGGGACGGGGGCTCGTCGCGTTCCCGGGTCTGTGGCCCTCAGCCGCGGGCGCCGCGGCCGGTCTCCCGGCGGATGGCGACGATCCGCCGGATCGCCCGCTCCAGCGCGTAGTCCGCGCTGGCCGCCGCGCCCTTGACGTCGGCGTTGAGCTCGGCGGCCACGCCGATCGCCTGCTGCAGGCCGTCGATGCTCCAGCCGCGCGCCTGCGACTGCGCCCGCTTGACCTTCCACGGCGGCATCTTCAGCGTGCGGGCCAGGTCGCCGGGGTTGGAGCTGCGCACCGAGGAGACGCGGGCCGCCGTCCGCACGCCGTCGGCGATCGCGTCGGCGATGAGGACGTGCGCGACACCGCGCTGCAGCGCCCAGCGCAGCGTCTCCAGGGAGCCCTGCCGGTCACCGACCAGCACCCGCTCGGCGACGGTGAAGCCGGTGACCTCGGCCTGTCCCCGGTGGAATCGCGCGACGGCGTCGGCGTCGACCGTGCCGCCGAAGTCCGAGACCAGCTGCGTGGCGGCGGACGACAGCTGCCGCAGGTCCGCGCCGATCGCCTCGACCAGCGCCGAGGCGGCGTCCGGGGTGATCCGGCCGCCGGCCGACCGCACCTCGTTGCGCACGAAGGCGATGCGGTCGCCCACCGAGCTGACCTTCGGGCAGTCGTCGACGGCCGCGCCAGCGGCGGTGAACGCCTTGACCAGGGCCTCGTTGCGCTTTCCCCCGGAGTGCACGATCACCAGCGTCAGGTCCGGGTCCGGGTCCCTGGCGTATCCGGTGAGCGCGTCGGCGAGCGCGCCGGCGGCCTCGTGCACCCCGGTGACGACGACCAGCCGGTGCGTGCCGAACAGCGAGGGCGCCAGGACGTCGGCCAGCTGGCCGACCGGCAGCCCCTGCGCCGGCAGGTCGTGCAGCTCGGCGTCGGGGTGGCGCTCGAGCACGGCGGCCCGCACGGCCGAGACGGCGCGCGAGCGCAGCAGCTCCTCCTCGCCGACCACGGCGCGCAGGCGGGAGGTCGGTGCGGGGGGTGCTGCGGCCACACCGGCATGGTGTCACGCGGGACCGACGCTCCCGCCGTCCCGCGCGGGGTCCCGGCCGACCGTCGGCCGTACCGGTGAGCGGCTCCCCCACCGCACCGGACCACCCGGCCGCCGTGGCGCCGCGGCCCGGCCCGCGGACCGCCACGCCCCACGCACCGGCGTCACCCACCACGGCCAGGTCGCCCTCCCGGTCGGTGCGGTGCACCCGCGTCCCCTGCTGCGCCAGCCAGGACAGCACCCGCGCCGTCGGGTGCCCGTAGGTGTTGTCCGCGCCCACCGAGACCAGCCCGACCCGTGCCCCGGTGGCAGCGAGGAAGCCGCGGTCGGCGTCGGCGCTGCCGTGGTGCGGCACCTTGAGCACGTCGGCGTGCAGGTCGACCCCGCGTGCGACGATCCGCGCCTCCATCGCGCCGCTCAGGTCGCCGGTGAACAGCACCCGGATCCCGCGCTGGGTCACCCGCACCACCAGCGACAGGTCGTTGGCCGGCACCGCGGCGGTGGCGACCTCCGGCGGCGGGGCGAGCACCTCGACGGTCGCCGTCCCCACCGTCCTCCGGTCGCCGGGGACCAGGACGGCGCGCTCGGCACCGGCCCGTCGCGCCGTCGCGTCCAGGGCGCCGGCCCGGTCCTCGGCCGGGGAGAGGGTGCCGGTGGCGACGACGCTGACGTCCCGCCCGGACAGCGCCCCGGCCAGACCCCCGGCGTGGTCGGCGTCGAGGTGGGTGACCAGTACCAGGGGCAGCGTGTCGATGCCCAGCCGGTCCAGGCAGCGGTCGACCGGACCGACGTCGGGCCCGGCGTCCACGAGCAGTCCCTCCCCCGGCGCGGTCGGCACCACCAGCGCGTCACCCTGGCCGACGTCGCAGGCGACGAGGACCGTCCGCTCGGGCGGCCACCCGCGGGTGACCTGCCGCAACGGCCACCCGAGCACCACGACGCCGAGGAGCGCCGCGAGCGCCAGCGGCCGGGCGCGCGGGAAGCGCCACAGCAGCCAGCCCAGCACCAGGAGCAGCACCGTCAGCAGCACCGCGCCCCGGGTGCCGGCCGGCCAGCCGGTCGCACCGTCGGGCAGCGCCGCCGCGCGCTGGGCCACGACCACCAGCCACCGCACCGGCCACCCGGCCAGCCAGACCAGCGCCTCGCCCAGCGGCGGCACGACCGGGAGCGTGACCGCGGCCAGCAGGCCGAGCACGGTCGCCGGGGCGACGGCCGGCGCGGCGAGCAGGTTGGCCGGCAGCGACGCCGGGCTCACCAGCCCGGACAGCCCCGCCACCAGCGGCGCGGTGGCCAGCCCCGCGGCGGCGGCGACCGCGACCGCATCGGCCAGGACCGGCGGCCAGCCGCGGCCCCGCAGGCGACGCGACCAGCCCGGCGCCAGCAGCACGATGGCCGCGGTGGCCGCGACCGAGAGCGCGAAACCGGCGTCCCGGGCCAGACCCGGCTCGACCAGCAGCAGCACGACGACGGCCGCTCCGAGGGCCGGCAGCGCCGCGCGGGGCCGGCCGGTGGCCAGCGCCAGCAGCGTCACGACGCCCATCGCCGCGGCCCGGACCACGCTGGCGCTGGGCCGGGCCAGCACCACGAACCCGGCCAGCGCGACCACCGCGACCAGCGCCTGCACCCGCCGGTCGACCGCGCGGCGCCGCAACGGAGCGAGCACTCCGGCCAGCACGATGGCCACGTTCGCGCCCGACACGGCCGTGAGGTGCGCCAGCCCGGCCCGGCGGAAGTCCTCGACCAGCACCGGGTCCATCGCCTGGGTGTCCCCGACGACCAGGCCCGGCAGGAGCCCGCCCGCCTGCGGCCCGAGCACCCGGACGGCGGCCTCGCGCAGCCCCTCCCGCAGTCCCCCGGCGGCCCGCTGCACCGCCGACGGGTCCCCGACCGGCACCGGTGGCGCCCGCGCCGACAGCCGCGCCACCACGCCCTCCTCCGCGGCGGCCGGGGTGACCGCGGCCCGGACCCGGACCACCTGGCCGGGCAGGAGCCCGCGCCACTCGTCGGCGGGGCCGAAGAGCACCACGGCGTCGTCCAGCCGGGTGCGCGTGCCGCCGTCCTCCAGCGCGGTGACGGTGGCCTCGACGACGGCCCGCGGCGGGCCCGCCCCGCGCACCGCCGTCGGGTCGCCGTCGAGCTCCACGACCAGCTCGACCGTCCGCCGTCCCTCGGCGACCCCGGCCAGCGGGGAGGCCTCCCGAGCCGCCTGCCGCACCGCCGCGGTCGCCGCGGTCACGGCCAGCGCGGCCAGGACGCCCAGCAGCACGACCGCCACCGGCGACCGGCTGCGGCGGGACACCACGACCGCGGTCAGGGCGGCCACCGGCACCGCGCCGGCGAGCACCGGGACGGTCACGAGCGGGGCGAGCAGGGTGGCGACCCAGACCGTCGCCGCCGCGGGGGCGAGCCGCAGGTCGAGCCACGACCAGCGCTGCCGGGCCGTGCTCACACGGTCACCAGCTCGGCGAGCTCCGCGTAGGTGGCCGGGCCGATGCCGGGGACGTCGTCGAGCTGCTCCACGCTGCGGAAGGGCCCGTTGCGCTCGCGGTGCTCGACGATCCGCTGGGCCAGCACCGGACCGATGCCCGGCAGCGCGTCGAGGTCGGCGGCGGTGGCGGCGTTGAGGTCCACCGGCCCGCCCCCGCCGGCTGCGCCCGGACCGTCGGCGGTGCCGCCGACCACCCCCGCTCCGGGGACGCCGACCGCCACCTGCTGGCCGTCGGAGACGACCGCGGCGAGGTTGACCGAGGCCGGGTCGGCATCGGCCAGCAGGCCACCGGCGGCCGCCACCGCGTCGGCCACCCGCGCGCCCTCGGGCAGGGTGACCAGCCCCGGGCGGACCACCGAGCCCACCACCGAGACGACGACCGTGGCCGCTGACCCGGCCGCGACCCCCACCGACGGCGTCGCGGCGGGCTCCTCCTCCGCGGGTGGCCCGGCCGGAGCCGGCTCGACGGGTGCCGGCTGCACCTGCGGGCGGCCCAGCCAGGTGCCACCGACCACGAGCAGCGCCGCGAGCAGACCGACGACCCACAGCGACCAGACGGCACGGCGGCCGGGCGCCAGCCGGACGGCGCTGCCCGGTGCGCGGTGCCGCCCGAGGCCGACCGGCAGCCCGTCCCCCGCCACCGTGGTGGGGAGCTGCCCCTTGCCCGGCGCGGGGTCGAGGTCGGCTGAGTCGTCGGCGTCGGGGTCGGGGTCGTCGGGGTCGGGGTCGTCGGGCACCCAGCCGGGTGGCCGGCTCTCCTGCAGCAGGGCTCGCAGCCGTTGCCGGATCAGGTCGGCGTCGTCGCTGCGGCGGGGAGGGAGGCGCACCGGCGCGACGCTAGGGAGCCGCGGTCGCCGTCGGACGGCCCTGCGCGGGACTGTGGACAGCCGCGGCCGCTGTGGATCCCGGAGGCCCGTCCGACGGCCGGAGGGGCACGCTGCGCCGGTGCCCCGCCCCTGCCTGTCACCGGTCCGCCGCCTCCTGCGGTGGGTCCGCGACGTCGGACGGCCGCGCGGGCACCGCCGGTGCCACGACCAGCCCCACCGCCCCCGGCCCCACGTGGGCGCCGACCGCCGCGCCGAGCTCGCTGACGTAGAGCTCACGCAGGCCGGGCAGCCGTTCCTCGAGGTCGGCGGCCAGCCGCTGGGCCCGCTCCGGTGCGGCCAGGTGGTGCACGGCCACCATCACCGGCCCGCCGGCGGCGGCCTCCACCCCGCGCTGGACGAGGCGGACGAGGGCCCGGGCCGTCGTGCGCACCTTCTCCAGCGGCACCACCCGGCCGTCGGCGACGTGCAGCACCGGCTTGACCGACAGCGCGGTGCCGATCATCGAGGCGGCGTGCCCGATGCGCCCACCCCGACGCAGGTGCTCGAGGGTGTCGACGACGAACAGCGTGCGGGTGGCGGCGGCGGTGTCGCGGGCGGCCGCGGCCACGGTGGCCATGTCCTCGCCCCGCGCCGCCGACCGGGCCGCGGCGAGCACCGCGAACCCGTTGCCCATCGCCGCGGAGCGCGAGTCCACGACGGTGACGATGTGCTCCCCCACCTGGGCGGCGGCCAGCCGGGCGGCGTCCACCGTGCCGGAGAGCTCCGCCGAGAGGTGCACCGAGACGATGCGGTCGGCGCCGGAGTCCAGGCGCCGGCGGTAGGCGGCGACGAAGTCGCCCGGTGTCGGCCGGGAGGTCGAGACGCGCTGGCCCCGGCCCCCGAGTGCGCGGGCGACGTCCGCCGGTCCGATGTCGTCGCCCTCGCGGCCCGAGTGACCGGCCATGACGACGTAGAGCGGGACGACCTCGACGGCGTACTGCTCCAGCAGCCGGGCAGGCAGGTACGCCGAGGAGTCGGTGACCACGGCGACGGACACCCGGCGAGGCTAGCCCGCACCCTCCCGCGGCCGACCGGCCACGGCGGGGATCACAGCGCGTCGGCGTCCTGCGGAGGGCTCGGCGCCCCCTCCTCGGGACTGGCGCCGGCGTCCGGGCGACGCCCGGCCGGCTGCGGCGGCGGGACCGGACCGTCGGGCAGCTCGGGTGCCGTGGTGTTGTGCCGCAGCAGCCGCCACCGGCCGCTCTGCTCGACCAGCTCGCTCCAGGCGCAGTTGGCCAGGGGGCCCAGCAGCCGGTGGTGCTCGGGGCCCAGTCCCAGCAGCGCCTCGATCAGGCGCGCGGAGGTCCCGCCGTGGGTGACGACGACGGCCGCCGGGGCCTCCGGCAGATCGCGCAGCGCGGCCAGCGCCCGCGCCGGCACGTCGGCGGCCTCCTCACCGCCGCGGCCCAGGATGGGCCGACCGGCCAGCCAGTCGGCGTACTGGTCCGGGTGGCGCTCGGCGACCTCCTCGCGGGTCAGCCCCTCCCAGGAGCCCATGCCGACCTCGCGCAGCCGGGGGTCCAACCGCAGGGGCACCCCGAGCACGTCGGTGAGCGCCACCGCGGTCTCGGCGGCCCGGCCGAGGTCGCTGGAGACGACGATCGAACCCTCGGGCAGCGGTGCGGCCACGTGCGGAGCGGCCCGCCGCGCCTGGCGGCGGCCCACCTCGTCCAGCGGCGGGTCCAGCTGCCCCTGGAAGCGGCCCACGGCGTTCCACTCGGTGCGCCCGTGCCGCCAGAGGACCAGCCGCGACACCGGCAGCGCCGGGACGTCGCTCACCGGCCGGCCGCCTCCGGCGCGGACGGACCGCCGTCCTCGAGCGGGCCACCGTCGGCCCTGCCCTCGTCCGCCGGCTCGGGCGCCAGCGGGGTCGGGTCGGCGCCGGCCGGGTCGACGTCGTCGGCCGACAGCGTCGCGGTGCCGGTCGCCGCCCCGTCGCCCTGCGGCGCGGCGCGGTCGACGAACGGGATCGTCGGGCAGTCCTTCCAGAGCCGCTCGAGGGCGTAGTAGGCGCGCTCCTCGGCGTGCTGCACGTGGACGACGACGTCGACGAAGTCGAGCAGCACCCAGCGCGACTCGGCCACGCCCTCCCGGCGGACCGGCTTGACGCCGTGCTGCCGGAGGCGCTCCTCCACCTCGTCGACGATCGCCTGCACCTGGCGCTCGTTGGGAGCCGACGCCAGCACGAAGGCGTCGGTGATGGCCAGCCGCTCGCTGACGTCGACGATCGCGACGTCGGTCGCCAGCTTGTCGGCGGCGGCCTGGGCGGCCAGCAGTGCGGTCTCCCGCGCCTCGGTCGAGGCGGTCATCGGGGTACCTCCTGGAGATCGGTGGTCGGTGGTTCGGGAGGCGTGCCCTCGGTCCGGGGAGCCGTCGCGGGTGGCCGGTCGTAGGTCAGGCGGTCCCCGAACGGCGGGTCGTCGCCGGGGATGCGGCGGGGGGCGAGTCCCTCACGTGCGAGGGCGCGGGCATCGGCGCCGGACCGGTACAGGCCGCGCTTCTCGATGTACTGCACGACGCCGTCGGGGACCAGGTACCAGACCGGCATCCCGCGGCCGACCCGGTCGCGGCAGTCGCTGGAGCTGATCGCCAACGCCGGCACCTCGACCAGGCTGACCGCTCCCTCCGGCAGGTGGGACGCGCCCAGGTCGAAGCCGGGGCGGGTGACGCCGATGAAGTGCGCGAGCTCGAAGCAGCGGTCGCTGTCGCGCCAGCTGAGGATCTGCGAGAGGGCGTCGGCGCCGGTGATGAAGAACAGCTCGTCGCCGGGCCGCTGCCGCTGCAGGTCGCTGAGCGTGTCGATCGTGTAGGTGGGGCCCACGCGATCGACGTCCACCCGGCTCACCGAGAACCGCGGGTTGGAGGCGGTCGCGATGACGGTCATGAGGTACCGGTCCTCGGCCGGCGCCACGTCGCGGTCGCTCTTCTGCCACGGCTGGCCGGTGGGCACGAAGACCACCTCGTCCAGACCGAAGAGGACCGCGACCTCGCTCGCCGCCACGAGGTGCCCGTGGTGGATGGGGTCGAACGTCCCGCCCATCACCCCGACCCGCCGACCTGCCACCGATCGAGGGTATCCGGGCGGGGCAGGCACCGACGCCCAGCCCGGTGACGTGCTGGAACGGCGCCCCTGGAGGCTGGTCCTCCCTCAGAGGGTGGTGACGAAGTCCGCGAGCTGGGCGGCGTTGCGGCACTCGACCATGTCGACCACCTCGCCGTAGCGGTCGGCCGCGGAGTCGCCGCTGCCCCACAGCCGGCGCGGCTCGGGGTTGAGCCAGTGCGCCGAACGGGAGCGGCGGACCAGGTCGGCCAGCACCGGCAGCCCCGGTGGGCGGTAGTTGGTGCGGCCGTCCCCGAGCACGAGCAGCGACGTCTTCGGCCCGACCGCCGAGGGCCACCGCTCGGCGAAGACCTCGAACGCCGTCCCGTAGTCGCTGTGCCCGTCGAAGCCGACGACGTCGGCCTCCCGCCCGATCCGGGCGACCGCGTCGGCGACGTCCGCACCGGGGCGGAAGAAGCGGGTCACCTCGTCGGTGGAGTCGACGAAGGCGAACGCCCGCACCCCGGAGAAGTGCTCGCGCAGCGCCTGGGTCAGCATCAGCGTGAAGTGGCTGAAGCCCGCCACCGAGCCGCTGACGTCGCAGAGCACCACCAGCTCGGGCTTGTGCACCTTCCGCGGCCGGTGGTGGGTCACCACCGGCACGCCGCCGGTGCCCAGCGACGCCCGGACGGTCTTGCGGAAGTCCAGCCGGCCCTCCCGGCCCAGCCGCCGGCGCGCCGAGAGCCGCACGGCCAGCCGCCGCGCCAGCGGGGCGACCGTCCGGCGCAGCTCGGCGAGGTCCGCGGCCTGGGCACGCAGGAAGTCGACCTGGTCGGCCAGCGGGCGGACGGCGTTCTTCGCCACCTTGTCCCGGCCGCGCTCGGCCGCCGTCCGCCGCCGGACCTCGGCCTCCACCGCGGCCCGGAAGGCGGCCAGCCGCTCGCGCACCGTCTGGCGGGCCACCTGCTCGGCGAGCCCGCCGCGCTCGGCGTCCCCGAGCAGGCCGGCCAGCAGCCGGGCGACCAGGGTGTCCGGCGAGAGCGCCCGCATCACCCGGTAGCTGAAGAAGGACTGGCCCGACGGGGACGGCGCCGTGCGGCCCAGCTGGTCGACGGCCTCGCGGGCGAAGCGACGCAGCGCCTCCTCGTCGCCGTCCAGCAGCAGCCGGGACAGCTCCTCGCGCATGAGCTGCGCCAGGTCGGTGCCGTCGGGCAGGTCGAGGGTCGACTCCCCGGCCTCCCCCGGCTCGCCGTCCGGCTCGTCGTCGGCCGTGGGCGCCCCCGGCCGGTCGGACAGCGGCCACCACAGGTCGAACAGCACGTCGTAGGCCGGCCGCTGCGCCGCCCGCTGCAGCAGCACCGCCGCCAGCCCGTGCCGCAGCTGCTCGCGGTCGAGCAGGTCGACCACGGTGAGGATCTCGGCGGCGTCGACGGCCTGGCTGATGCCGACCGGGATGCCGGCGTCGCGCACCGCGCGGACGAAGCCGTCGAGGTGCCCGGCGAGCCCACCGGACCCGGGGACGGCGGCCGGGACCGACATCAGTTCAGCCGCAGCTCGGCCGCGGCACGGTCCTGGTCGCTGGCGTGCTTGAGCACCACGCCGAGGGTCGACCGCACGGCCTCCTCGTCGAGGGTGTCCAGGCCCAGCTCCAGCAGCGTCTGCGCCCAGTCCAGGGTCTCGGAGATCGACGGCGACTTCTTCAGCTCCAGCGCGCGCAGCGCCCGCACGGTGCGCACCAGCTGCTCGGCCAGGCCCGGGGCGAGGTCGGGCACCCGGGAGAGCACGATCTCCCGTTCCCGCTCGGACGACGGGTAGTCCAGCGCCAGGTA
>DASQXT010000398.1:0-4017 GCA_035639575.1 Geodermatophilus sp. | reverse complement strand
CAGCGTCCCCGGCATCCAGCGACAGCCAGCCGTACGGGACAGCGACGTCACGCAGCCACTGCACGAGCAGCGTGCTCTTGCCCCAACCGGCAGGAGCCACGACGAGGGTGAGCCGGGCGTCGAGCGCTCGATCCAGCGCGGGCCGCAGCCGAGGCCGGTCGACCGACCGCGCCCCCAGCGACGGGACGAAGAACTTGGTGGCCATCACCGGCTCGGCACCGCCGGTCGCGTCGGCAACCGCCTCTAACGCCCGGTCGCCGGCACCCCGAGGGGCGAGGACAGCCGCCTGCGAGAACAGGCTGGTGCCCCGGCCCCTAGGTGGTTGCACGGTCGACCATCCCCTGGTCCTGCGCCGCTGGGCAACGCCGCACACCTCGAACGGCACCAGAGGGTGCCAGCCGTGCCAGGGCTCTCAGCAGTGCCATACGGCCCGGTCGGCTGTAACGAACCGCCCGGCCGCGCGACGACAGATGCATGACCATCCTCACCTCGGCGCACGACCTGGCGACGACGCGGGTGAGCTGGCACCGGGTGGCCGAGCACGTCCTCGCCGCCGGACAGTTCGCCGACGCCGGCACCATCCGGCTGCGCCCCTGCCCCGGCGGGATCGCCACCGTCCGCGGCGTGGCCGGACGGCAGCTCGCGGTCGTCGGGGACGAACTGATCGTCCTCGAACCCGATGGCAACCGCCGCACAGCTCGGCTCACCACCATCCGCGCCGCTGCGGCCGTCGCCGGGGTGACCCCGGGCCTGCAGGGCAGCTACGCACCGGCGACGTCGGACGACCCCGACGTCCCCCTGACCGTCGATCCGGAAGCCGCGCGCCGCCTGGCCGCCTGGTATGGCCTCGGCGACGAGGCCCTGCGCCACTTCGCCGAGGAGCTCGGCCGACCACAGGAACCGGTGCTGTGGCCCGAGCACCTCGACGTCGGCATCAGCCTCGACGCGGTCAACTACGGCTGCTCCCCGGGTGACGCCGCGATCCCGGAGCCCTACGTCTACGTGGGTCCGCGCGCCGGCCCGCCGGCTCGGGACGACTTCTGGAACGCGCCGTTCGGCGCCGCGGCGACCGCCGCCCGCATCCACGGCGTCGACGACGCCGTCCACTTCTTCGCACAAGGTCGAGCACTCACGGTCAGGAGCACGACATGAAGGGCCTGGAGGGCAAGAAGGCGCTGGTCACCGGCGGCAGCTCGGGCATCGGGCAGGCGATCGCCATCCGGCTGGGCGAGGAGGGCGTGGACGTCGCCATCAACTACGTCGGCCCGCGCGAGGGAGCCGAGGAGACGAAGGAGGCGATCGAGCACGGCGTCGAGATCTGCATGAAGCAGATGTCGTCCGCCGGTACGCACCCCATCCTGGTCGCCGCCGACGTCTCCTCCGAGGACCAGGTCGGCGCGATGTTCGAGCAGACCCTCGGCGAGTACGGCCGACTGGACTTCCTCGTCAACAACGCCGGCATCCAGATCGCCGCCGACACCCAGGACCTCCCGGTCGCCGCCTTCGACAAGGTGCTCGCGGTGAACCTGCGCGGAGCGTTCCTCTGCAGCCAGCAGGCTGTCCGCCACTGGCTGGACGCCGGGATCCCGGGGGCCATGGTGAACGTCTCCAGCGTCCACCAGCTGATCCCGAAGCCGCGGTTCATCGGCTACTCCGTCTCGAAGGGCGGGATGCAGAACCTCACCCGCACGCTCGCCCTCGAGTACGCCGCTCGCAGGATCCGGGTCAACGGCGTCGGCCCGGGCGCGACGGTCACCCCGATCAACCGGTCGTGGATCGACGACCCGGTCAAGCGGCAGATGGTGGAGAGCCACATCCCGATGCGCCGGGCGGGCACGTCCGAGGAGATGGCCGCGGTCACCGCGTTCCTCTGCTCCGACGAGGCCGCGTACATCACCGGCCAGACCCTGTTCGTCGACGGCGGGCTGACGCTGTACCCGTCGTTCGAGACCACCTGGTCGTCGGAGTGACGGCGGCCCCGACCGCGCCGTCGGTGGACGAGCGGACCGCGGGCTGGTTCCCCTCGCGGTGGGGCCCGGAGGACCAGGCCGGCGCGCTCAACGAGATCACGCCGGCCACCGTGCTGGCCGGGGTCTCGCTAGTCCGCACCGGCACGGTGCACGACCTGGCTCACGTCCTGCACGCCGACGTCCCCGCCTTCCCCGGCCGGACCTTCCGTTCGTACTTGACCACCAACTACCACCACGTCAACCGGCGCCACCCTCGCGGCGGCCCCGAGGGGCTGGGCCGCAACGCGGTGAACTGGATCGTCGAGCAGGTCACCGGCACGCAGCAGATGGGCACCCACCTGGACGCCCTCAACCACCTGCAGGTCGGCGACCGCAGCTACAACGGCCACCGGCTGGCGGACATCGCCGAGGACTGGGGCACCAACCGGCTCGGCGTCGACACCCTCCCCCAGGTCGCGACCCGCGGCCTGCTGCTCGACGTCGCGGCCGTCCGGGGACGTCTGGAACCCGGGGACGTGGTGACGGTCGCCGACGCCGAGGCCGCCCTCGGCGACCGGTCACTGCGTCCCGGCGACGCCGTCCTGTTCCACACCGGATGGGGCCGGCTGTGGGGTGTCGACGACGACCGGTACTCCTCCGGCGAGCCCGGCCCGGGTCTGGCGGTGGCCGAGTGGCTGGCCGAGCACCGGGTCGCGCTCACCGGCTGCGACACGTGGAGCTGCGGACCGGTGCCGCCGGAGGACCCCGACGAGCCGTTCGTCGTCCCGCAGACGCTCAACGTCCGGCACGGGGTCGTCGTGCTGGAGAACCTGCGGCTGGCCGAGGCCGCCGCGGCCGGGCTGCGCGAGTTCCTGCTCGTGGTCAGCCACGCCAAGCTGCGCGGCGCCACCGGAGCCTGGGTCACGCCGCTCGCGCTCACCTGATCCCACCGGGAGGAAGTCATGACCGAGCACGCCGACATCGTCGTCATCGGATCCGGAGCGGGCGGCGGGGCTGTCACCTGGGCGTTGGCGCCCACCGGCAAGAAGATCCTGCTGCTGGAACGCGGGGACTGGCTGCCGCGGGAGATCGAGAACTGGAGCCCTCAGGCGCTGTGGGCCGACAAGCGCTACCACAACAGCGGCCAGTGGACCGACGCCGCCGACGGCCACCGGTTCTCCCCCAAGCAGAACTACTACGTCGGCGGGAACACCAAGTTCTACGGCGCGATCCTCTACCGATTCCGCGAACGGGACTTCGGCCCCGTGCAACACGAGGACGGCGTCTCCCCCGCTTGGCCGATCTCCTATACCGACCTGGCGCCGTACTACGACCGGGCCGAGCTGCTCTACCAGGTGCACGGCACCCGCGGCGAGGACCCCGACGACCCGCCGGCGTCCGGGCCCTATCCGTGGCCGGCGATCAGCGACGAGCCGCGGATCGCCCAGCTGCGCGCCGACCTGACCGCCGCCGGACTGCACCCGTTCTCGCTGCCCAACGGCATCCTGCTCGACGAGGCGCGGCCGCACCTGTCGGCGTGCGTGCGCTGCGCCACCTGCGACGGCTATCCATGCCTGGTCAGGGGCAAGGCCGACGCCCAGGTCATGACCGTCGAGCCGGCGCTGCAGCACCCGGACGTGGCCCTGCGGACCCGGGCGCGGGTCGTCCGCCTGGAGACCGACCGGACCGGACGCAGCGTGGGCCGGGTGGTCGTCGACCGGGACGGCGAGCGGGAGGAGTACACCGCCGACGTCGTCGTCCTCGCCGCCGGTGCGATCAACTCCGCTGCCCTGCTGCTCGCCTCGGCGAGTGACCGGCACCCAGCCGGCCTGGGCAACGGCTCCGGGCACGTCGGCCGACACCTGATGCTGCACAACAACTCCGGCCTGGTCGCCTTCTCGAAGACGCCGAACCCGACCAGGTTCCAGAAGACCCTCGGGGTCAACGACTTCTACTGGTCAGACCCCTTCGACCCGGACTGGCAGTACCCGGTCGGCTCCATCCAGATGAACGGCAAGAGCGACGCCATCCTCATCGGCTTCGACGTCCCGGACGCGCGGGACCCGGC
>DASQXT010000397.1:0-3866 GCA_035639575.1 Geodermatophilus sp. | reverse complement strand
CGACCGCGAGCGGGGCCTGCTGACCCTCGTCGACGGCGCCGACCGGCGGCCGTGGTGGGGCACCCCGGACACCGGCTGGCGCACCGAGATGGGCGCGCCCCTGGTCACGCTGACGCTGTCCGGCGGCGGCCCCGCAGCACTCCTCCGTCGGCGGTGAGCACAGCGGACGAGGGGAACAGACGGGCCCGGGGTCGATCTCAGGATCGGACGCCGGTCAGCTCTGCGACGTCGGTGAGGGCTCGGACGTCGTCCCACACCCAGCCGCCGCCCCAGGCGCCGTGCACGAGGAGGTGGTGAGCCGTCCCCGTAGGATGCGCCGACACCCACGGCCCGGTGGCCACCCGGGCGCGACCAGCCGTGCCCGGGGCGTGGCCCGACCCCAGGCGTCCGGGCTCCTACCGCGAGGAGTCCGAGGCAGGCGGGACGGGCGGGGGAGGGTGGTCCTCCCTCAGCCGGAGTAGCGGACGACGTCGAGCCCCGGCTCGCCCACGCTCTCGGCGCGGTCGGTACCGAGGAAGACGGTGCCCTCGGCCCGGGCGGTGCCGTCGCGCACCGGCCCGACGGGGGAGACGGTGACCGACAGGTCGTACACCCGGCCCGTGTAGGCCGGGGCGGTGCCGATCGGCCGGGTGTAGGTGGGGAAGCGGCCGGTCAGCCGCAGGTCCTCGCCGTCCCGGGTCACGGTCAGGGCAGGGGAGGGCAGGTCGGCGTACTCGGTGCGGGACCGCACGCAGCCCGCGGCCTCCGGGTCCTCGGGCGCCTCGGCGGTCAGGCAGTTCCACGAGGGCAGCCGCACGTGGGCCAGCGCCGTCCGGCCGTCCCCGGCCGCGGTGACGCTCACCATCGGGAAGGCCACCGTCGTCCCCACCGCCTGCCGCTCGACGACGAGGCCGCCGAAGGCCAGCCGGGCCACGACGCCGTCCTCGCCCAGCGGCACCGAGCGGGCGGCCAGCACCCCTGCGCCGCCCTCGCCCGGCAGCGGGTCCGCGGGCACGGCCGGCAGCGGCGGCGCCGGAGTGGGGGTCGGGGTGTCCCGCGGGGACGACGCCACCGGGCCGGGCACGGGCCGGGCGACGGCGGTGCCGGCGCCGTCGCGGGTGGCCCCGGCGACCCCGGCCAGCGCCGCGACCAGCACCAGCGCCGCGGCGGCCATCCCGGCCACGGCGCGGCCGCTGCCGTCCGGGCGTGCAGGGCCCGGGTCCTCCTCCGGGAGTGCGGCGACCGGCGCGGGCGGCGGGGGAGGCGTGCCGGGCGGCGCGTCGAGGAAGCCGGGGAGGTCGTCGTCGGGCCAGCGCGGCGCGGAGCGGGCGGGACGCGGCGGCGCCGGGTCGGCGGGGGGAGCGGGGGGTCGCGGACGGCTCGGCGCGACCACGACCAGCCCGGCGAGCGCGAGCAGCGCCAGGACCAGCACGACCCACGGGACGGCGGCCGGCGCGGAGGAGTCCATCGCGACAGAGCATCGCAGGCTCCCCTGCGAGGTCCCGGCCCCGTCCAGGGCACCGCCCCGAGCGTGGTGGCGTACGGGAACGGCCCCTCTGCAGGGTCCGCCGCGAGCTCGGGAGCGGTGGGGGCACAGGGGCCGTCAACCGGTGGGGTCGATCTCCTCCGGGTCGCGCCCCAGCAGCACGGCGACCTGGTCGACGACGACGTCGCGCACCAGGTCGGCGAGGTCGTCGCGGTCGTGCGCGCGCAGCTCCAGCGGCCGGCGGTAGACGACGATCCGCGGCGGCACCTCCCGGTCGCCGTCCCGGTGCGCGGGCAGCACGCGGGCCAGCGGCACGCTGCCGTCGTCGAGCACGTCGGCGTCGAGGACCACCTCGTCGGGGTCGGTGTGCTCCACCCAGGGCACGTCCTCGACGGCGAACTCGACCCCGGCCAGCTCCTTCTCCCACCGGCGCTCGAGGTCCTCGACCGCGTCCAGGACGAGGTCGTCGAACTGCTCGGCGCGGCTGCGGGCCAGGGGGACGCCGTCGGGCACCAGGCGCCCGCGCAGCCCGCGGCCGTGGCGGTCGCGGCGGGATCGGCTCATGACGGGTGCGAGCGTACGGCTCCGGCCCCCGGCCCGACGTCCCGAGCGGGGCAGCGGGCGCCCCGGCCGGTGCCCACGGGGAGATCGTGCAGGATGGGACTGCTGCTCCTCCCGGGCCACGGAACTCGGTGTGCCTGATGCCAACCGACCGGGTACGCGGCTACTGTGCCGTCCGTGAGGAACCGGTGGTGAGGCAGTCACGTCGCTGCTCGCGCAGCGGCTGCGCGCAACCGGCGGCAGCGACCTTGACCTACGTGTACGCGGAGTCGACCGCTGTCGTCGGCCCGTTGGCGACGTTCTCGGAGCCGCACAGCTACGACCTCTGCGAGTTCCACGCCGAGCGGCTGACCGTGCCGCGCGGCTGGGAGGTCGTCCGCCACGAGATCGACGTCGAGGACTCCGGCCCGACCGGGGACGACCTGCTGGCCCTGGCCGACGCCGTCCGCGAGGCCGCCCGGCCCGAGCCCCCGCGCAACCCCGCCGACGACGGCAGCGGCACCCGCCGCGGTCACCTGCGGGTCCTGCCCGACATCACCTGAGGGAGGACCCCGTCCTCCTCACCTCTCGCAGACCCGCGGCGAGCCTCTGGACGGGGCGGGCAGCGGGGTCCTCATAGGATCGCCCGCGTGCGCGATCTCTCCAGGCTGGTCAAGGCCTACGACGTGCGGGGCGTCGTCCCCGACGAGTGGGACGAGGACGTCGCCCGCCGCATCGGCGCGGCCTTCGCCGAGCTCGTCCACCAGGAGAGCGGCGCCACCGCGATCGTGACCGCGCACGACATGCGCGACACCTCCGTGCCCCTCTCGCGGGCCTTCGCCGAAGGCGTGCTCTCCCGCGGCGTCGACGTCGTCGAGGCCGGCCTCGGCTCCACCGACCTGCTCTACTTCGCCTCCGGCTCGCTCGGCGTCCCCGGGGCGATGTTCACCGCCAGCCACAACCCCGCGCAGTACAACGGCATCAAGCTCTGCCGCGCCGGCGCCACCCCGGTCGGGCAGGAGTCGGGCCTGGCGACCCTCCGCGAGTGGGCCGAGTGCGACTCCTACGACCGGGTCCCCGAGCGGACCGCGTCGATCAGCCAGCGCGACCTGCTCGCCGAGTACGCCGCCCACCTGCGCTCGCTGGTCGACCTCTCGACCATCCGGCCGCTGCGGGTCGTCGTCGACGCCGGCAACGGCATGGCCGGGCACACCGTCCCGGTGGTCCTCGACGGCCTGCCGCTGGAGGTCCTGCCGCTGTACTTCGAGCTCGACGGCTCCTTCCCGCACCACGAGGCCAACCCGCTGGAACCGGCCAACCTGGTCGACCTGCAGGCCGAGGTCCGCCGCACCGGCGCCGACCTCGGGCTCGCCTTCGACGGCGACGCCGACCGGGTCTTCGTCGTCGACGAACGCGGCGAGCCGGTCAGCCCGTCGGCGATCACCGCGCTGGTCGCCGTCCGCGAGCTGGCCAAGGGCCGGGGGACGACGGTGATCCACAACCTCATCACCTCGCGGGCGGTGCCCGAGATCGTCCGCGAGCACGGCGGCCAGCCGGTGCGCACCCGCGTCGGGCACTCGTTCATCAAGGCCGAGATGGCCCGCACCGACGCCGTCTTCGGCGGGGAGCACTCCGCGCACTACTACTTCCGCGACTTCTGGCGCGCCGACACCGGCATGCTCGCCGCCCTGCACGTGCTCGCGGCGCTGGGCGAGCAGGGCCGGCCGCTGTCGGAGCTCGCCGCCGCGTACTCGCGCTACGCCGCGTCGGGCGAGATCAACTCGACGGTGGCCGACGCCGCCGATCGCAGCTCCGCCGTCCGCAAGGCGTTCGAGGAGATCGACGGCGTCACCGTCGACGA
>DASQXT010000396.1:0-3153 GCA_035639575.1 Geodermatophilus sp. | reverse complement strand
CCGGCGATCCGCCACGAGTACCGCGAGAGCTTCGTGCACCGCATCGCCGGCTGGAGCTCGGTGATGACCGAGCAGGGCGCGCAGGTGGGCACCACGGTGCTCACCCAGCGGATCGTCCCCGTCCAGCCGCCGGTCGCCGCCGAGCTGGGGCTCGAGCCCGCGACCGACGTCGTCGAGCTGGTCCGGCTGCGCAGCGTGGACGGCGCGCCCAACCACGTGGCGCACAGCTTCCTGCCTGCCGACACGTACCCGAAGGCGGCGGAGGCGGACCTCAGCGAGGGCTCGCTGTACGAGTTCCTCCGCCGAGAGTACTCGGCCGACCTGGCCCACGCGCGGATCGTCGTCGACGTCGATACCGCGGCGCCGGACGAGGCCGACCTGCTGCGGGTGGTCGCCGGATCGCCGCTGCTGGTGGTCCGGACGACGGTCCGCGACAGCGCCGGGCACCCGCTGGTGCACAGCTTCTCCCGGCTGCGCCCCGACGTCAGCCAGGTCGAGTTCGAGGTCTCGGTCAGCGGCCGCTGAGGAAGGACCCCCGTCCTCCCCACCCTTCGCAGTACAAGGACCCCGTCCTCCCCAACCCTCGCGAGCTCGGGCCGGGACCCGATACGGGGCCGGGGCCCCTGGACGGGGGCCGTCAGGGCTCGCGGCGAGCGGCTGGACACCGGGCGCGGACTACCGTCGGCGGGGACCGCACCCGTCGTCCCCGGAGGTCCCATGCCCCAGCCGGTCACCGCCAGCGGCAGCCGCGAGCTGCCTCACGAGCGGCGCCGGGTGTGGGAGGCGCTGGCGGTGCTCGCGCCGTACTGCGCCGTCTGCGACGTCTCCTACGTCGTCGAGGGCACCGGCGCGCCCGACCGCGGGACCCGGTTCGTCTGCGTGCCCGGCCGCCTGGACGACGGTGCGCAGCCGCCGGCCGGCGCGCCCCAGGGCGAGATCGTCGAGTGGGTGCCGCAGGAGCGGGTCACCACCCGGCTGCGGCTGACCCCCGAGACCTGGACGACGACGATCGAGCTGGCCGACGCCGGCCCCGGCGCCACGCTGGTGACCATCACCGTCGGTCACGAGCCGCGCTCCGACGGCCGGCTCACCCAGCGGCTCACCCAGCGTCTGCTGCGCAGCGGCGTGCGGGAGATGGTGCAGCGCACGGTGGACGGCGAGCTCGACCGGCTGCCCGCCCACGTCGCCCGCCTGCAGGCGTGATCACCAGGTTGGGCGACGCGCGCATCGTCCCCTCGACTGCCGGGTACCGGAGAGCCATGATCCGGTGTGCAGCACCCGGCGCTGTGCCGGGTGCGCGCGCTCCGGGCGGGCTACCGAGGAGTTGGCTATGGAAATCATCGGGTTGATCATCGCGGGGCTCATCATCGGCCTGCTGGGGAAGTTCGTCGCCCCCGCCGCGCGAGACAACACCCCCCTCTGGCTCACGTTGCTGTGCGGCATCGGCGGGGTGCTCATCGGTTACTACGTGGCCGCCGCGCTGGGGGTGGCGGCCACTCCGGGCATCGACTGGATGAGGTGGATCATCTCCATCATCGTGGCGGCGGTTCTGGTGGTGGCGGCATCGACGCTCACCGGGCGTAACAGCCGCGCCATCCGCTGACGCCGGTCCCCGGGGGGCTCGGGGCTCTACGGAGCCCCCCGGGGGCAGCCGGCCGGGACGGCGTCCGCGTCCCCGGCCGGCGAACACGAGGGAGAAGCCGTGCAGATCCTCGGTCTCATCGCGGTCGGCCTGGTCATCGGGGCCCTGGCCCGGCTGCTCAAGCCCGGCAGGCAGCGGATGAGCATCCTCGCGACGCTGCTGCTCGGCGTCGCCGGTGCCGTCATCGGCGGCCTCATCGCCGACTGGCTGGACGTCGGTTCGATCACCGAGCTGAACTTCTGGGGCTTCCTCTTCGCCCTTCTCGTCGCCGTCCTGCTGATCGGTGTCGCCGAGGCCGTGTCCGCGGGCCGCAACCGCGCCGTCCGCTGACGCCGATCCCCGGGGGCCTCAGAGCTCGACGGAGTCCCCCGGGGCCAGCCGGCTGTACGGGGTGGACGTCCCCGGGCCCCGCTCGCCCAGCAGCCCGCCGACCAACCCCAGCCCGGTGTCGTTGAGCAACCCGTCGTGGACGGCGTACGCCTGGTCCGCGTCCACGGCCCGCACGTAGTCGATCACCTCCGCGGTCTTCGACCAGGGCGCGTGCACCGGCAGCAGCAGCGTGGCCACCGGCTCGCTGGGCACGGTGAACGCGTCCCCGGGGTGGAACACCACCCCGCCGACCAAGAACCCCACGTTGCCCACCCGCGGCAGCTCCGGGTGGACCACCGCGTGCAGCTCCCCGTGCACGGTGACGTCGAAGCCGGCGACGGTGAGCGCGTCGCCGTCCCCCACCACGTGCACGCGGCCGGCCGCGCCGTCGAGCTGCCCGGCCACCGACCCGTTGGTCCACACCTCCAGCGCGGGGTCGGCGTCCAGGGCCGCGCGCAGCACGTCGGGCGCGAAGTGGTCCACGTGCTCGTGGGTCACCAGGACCGCGCTCGCGCCCTGCAGCACCGACGGGTCGGTGAACGCCCCCGGGTCGATGACGAGCCGCCGGTCGTCCTCGCTGAGGACGACACAGGCATGGCCGTGCTTCGTCAGCTCCATGTCCCGCATCCTGCCCCGGGCCGGCGAGACCCGCCCGGCCCGCCTCCGGGTGAGCCCGTTCACCCATCCGGGTGAGCGGACCCACGCCGGCACTGACCCTTCCCCGGCGCGCTGCCGACACCTGGGGCATGAGCGCCCCCGCCCTCGCCGCCGCCACCGTCGTCGCCGCCCGCAGCCGCCCGCACGGCCCGACCGCCGCCCTCTGGCACGCCGTCGAGCTTCACCGCCCGACCGCCGAGGTCGACGGCGCCTGCGAGCTCACCCTCTGCGGATCGCTGGCCCGCGTCGACGTCGAGCAGCCGTGGCCGACCCCGACCCGCGACGTCTGCCGCGCCTGCGTGACCCTCACCTCCTGACCCCCGGCCGTTTCCGCGGAAACGGCCGGGACCGCTAGGCGGGTTCGGTCTGCTCGGCGAGCTCGGCCCGCAGCCGGGCCAGCAGGTCCGACCGGGTGCCCGCACCCAGCCGCTGGCGCATCCGGGACACGTGGTGCTCCACGGTCTTCGCGGAGATGTAGAGCCGCC
>DASQXT010000395.1:0-7390 GCA_035639575.1 Geodermatophilus sp. | reverse complement strand
GGACCCGCACGCCGAGGCGCTGCTCACCACCGCCGCGACCGCCGGCGCCCGGCTGGTGCTCACCGCGCACGCCGGGACGCGGGAGGTCGCCGCGGCGGCCGACGAGGTGGCGCCGGCGGACGAGGCGCTGGTGGAGACGGTGCGCCGGCTGCAGGACGACGGGCGCGTCGTCCTGCTGGTCAGCGACACCGACGGCCCCGCCCTGCTGGCTGCCGACGTCGCCGTCGCCCCCGTCCGGCCCGGGCGCGCGCCGGCGTGGGGCGCGGACCTGGTGACCCGGCCGGGGCTGACCGACGCCTGCCGGGTGGTCGCGGCGACGGCGGCGGCCCGCACGGTGAGCCGCCGCTCGGTGCAGGCCGCGCTCACCGGCAACGTCCTCGGGGGGCTGCTCGCCGCCGTCGGCAGCGAGCGGTACGGGCAGCGCAGGTCCACCACGCCGGGGAAGTCGGCCACGACCGTCGCGATGCTGGGCGGCACCTGGGCCGCCGTCCGGGCCGCCGGCCGCCCGGTCCCGCCCCCGACGGTGCACACGCCCTGGCACGCGCTGGACCCCGACGAGGTGCTGCGCCGCGTGGCCGAGCTGCCGGCCGCGGAGGACGCGCGCCCGGTCCGCCTGCGCCGGGTCCGGGCGCACCCGCTGGTGCGGGGGCCGTCCCGGTTCGTCCGCACCGTCGCCGCCGAGCTGGCCGACCCGCTGACCCCCGTCCTCGGCACCGGCGCCGCGGCCACCGCGGTGCTCGGCGAGGCCACCGACGCCGTCCTCGTCGGCAGCGTCACCGTCGCCAACTCGCTGGTCAGCGGCCTGCAGCGGCTGCGCGCGGAGACGGCGCTGGAGTCGCTGCTGCTCGAGCAGGACGTCGTCGTCCACCGGGAGACCGACGGCGGCCGGGAGGAGGTGCCCGGCAGCGCGCTGCGGGTCGGGGACGTCGTCGTGGTCGAGCCCGGTGACGTGCTGGCCTGCGACGCCCGCCTGCTCGAGGCGGTCGACCTCGAGGTCGACGAGTCCAACCTGACCGGGGAGTCGCTGTCGGTGGGCAAGGCGGTGCCGGCCACGCCCGGGGCCGAGGTCGCCGACCGCACGTGCATGCTCTTCGACGGCACCACCGTGGTGGCCGGGCGCGGCCGGGCCGTCGTCGTCGCGGTCGGCGACGCCACCCAGGCCGGCCGCGCGGCCCGGGCCGCCGGCGGCGCCGCGCCCCCCGCCGGCGTGCAGGCCCGGCTCGGCGAGCTGACCCGCTCGGTGCTGCCGCTGACCCTGGCCGGCGGCGCGGCGGTCACCGCCCTCGGGGTGCTGTGGCGCCGCCCGCTGCGGGACGCCGTCCGGGACGGCGTGGCCGTCGCGGTCGCCGCGGTGCCCGAGGGGCTGCCGCTGGTGGCCACCGTGGCGCAGCAGGCCGCGGCGCGGCGGCTGTCGCGGCGGGGTGCCGTCGTCCGCAGCGCCCGGGTGCTGGAGGCCCTCGGTCGGGTGGACACCGTCTGCTTCGACAAGACCGGGACGCTGACGGAGAACCGGCTGCGGGTCGCCCGCCTGGTCCCCCTCGACGGGGAGCTCGACGAGGACGGGCTGCTGCGGCTGGTCGCGGCCGGTGTCGGCAACGGCGACGACCGGGCGCACGAGACCGACCGCGCGGTCGTGGAGGCCGCCGAGGAGCGCGGCGTGTGCCCCGAGGGCGACGCCGGCGAGAGCCTGCCGTTCGCCGCCGGGCGCGGCTTCTCCGCGGCCGTGCGCGAGGGCCGGCTCGTGGTCAAGGGCGCCCCCGAGGTGGTGGCCGCGCGCTGCCGGGACGCCGGGGACCTGACCGGGCGGGTCCGGCAGCTCGCCGCCGAGGGGCTGCGGGTGCTGGCCGTCGCCGACCGGGAGGAGGACGGCGCCAGCGACCTGGAGGAGGGGGCCCGCGACCTGACGCTGCGCGGGCTGGTGGGGCTGGCCGATACGGTGCGCGGCTCCTCGGTCGCGGCGGTCGAGCAGCTGCGGGCCGCCGGCGTCCGGGTGGTCGTGGCCACCGGCGACCACCCGGAGACCGCCCGCGCCATCGCCGCCCAGGCCGGCGTCCCCGGTGCCGACCGGGTGGTGACCGGCGCGCAGTTCGCCCGCGCCTCGGAGTCCGAGCGGGCCCGGATGGTGCGCGAGACGACGGTGTTCGCCCGGCTGTCGCCGGAGCAGAAGGTCTCGCTGGTCGCCGCGCTGCGCCGGGCCGGGGCGACCCTGGCGATGACCGGCGACGGCGTCAACGACGCCGCGGCGATCCGGCTGGCCGACGTCGGGGTGGGGGTCTCCGGGGCCGAGTCGCCCGCCGCCCGTGCCGCTGCCGACCTCGTGCTCACCGACCTGGACCTGACCCGGCTGGTCGACGCGATCGGCGAGGGCCGGGCCATGTGGTCGCGGGTGCGCGACGCGGTCTCGGTGCTGGTCGGCGGCAACGCCGGCGAGGTGGCGTTCACCGTGCTGGGCACCGCGTTCGGTGGGCGGGCGCCGATCAACACGCGGCAGCTGCTGCTGGTCAACCTGCTCACCGACATGTTCCCCGCGCTGGCCGTCGCTGTGGCCGCGCCCCGGGGCGCCGCCCGCCCCGCACCCGACGGGGACGACGGTCCGCTGGCCGGGCACCCGCTGGCCGCGGTGCTCGAGGCCGGGCCGCAGCGGGGCTTCGCGCGGGAGGTGCGCCGGATGGTGCTGGTGCGCGGGGCGGCCACCACCGCCGGCGCGACCGCCGCCTGGGCCACCGGGCGGCTCACCGGCTTCCGCGGCCGGGCCGGGACGATGGGCCTGGCCGCCCTGATCACCACCCAGCTGGGGCAGACCGCGTGGGCCGGCCGGCGCAGCCCGCTGGTGCTGGTCACCGCCGCCGGCTCGCTCGCCGTCCTGGCCGCCGTCGTCCAGACCCCGGGGCTCAGCCGCTTCTTCGGCTGCACGCCCCTGGACCCGCTGGCCTGGCTGGTCGTGCTCGGCTGCGCGGCGGCCGGCACCGCCGGTGCCGAGGTGCTCCCGCGCCTGACCGAGGGGAAGCCGGGGGGCTGAAGGAGGCCGGACGCGGCGGACCTCCGGCCCTGGTCCGCGAGACGGCCGGGCGGCACCCTCGAGCCCGTACCGCGCGTCAGGGGGAGGACATGCCGCTGTCGACCGAGATCGGGGCCGTCATCCCCGCCGACACCGTCCACGGGGAGGCGGCTCCCGCTCCCGGGACGAGCGCGCAGGGCACGACCGTGCTGCTCTCCCGGGGCGTGCAGAGCTTCTACTGGGGTGGCGGCGACCACGTCCTCTTCGTCGGGGACGTGGCCGGTCTGCGGACCGTGCGGATCGTCGTCACGGCGTCGGCTGAGAGCAGCGGGCTGGTGATGCGGGTCCAGGACGTCGAGGACCCGGCCGCACCGGTCGTCCTGGAGGAGAACACAACCGAGGAGAACCAGCAGGAACTGCGCACGGTGCTCGACGTGCCAGGGCGCCGCCTGGCCGTCGTCGTCTGGGTGGACGAGGAGCCGCCCGGCCCGGTCCACGTCACCTGGGGGATCTGGGGCAGGGCGTAGCCGGGTCCACCGGCCGGCCGGGGGCGGAGCCCGACGTCGACGCCGACCCGGCGGCGGCGTGGCGTGCGCACGCGCGGCGGGTCGCGGCGGCGGTCGCCGATCCGGCCGTCGCGGAGCAGCGGTACGACGGCCACTTCGGCCCGACCACGGTCGGCGCGACCCTCGAGCAGTTCTACGTGTGGGACATGGTCGTGCACCGCTGGGACGTCGCCCGCTCGGTCGGCGCCGAGCCTGCGCTCACCGACGCCGAGCTGGACCGCGTGGAGGCCGGAGCGGATGCGTTCGGCGAGGCCCTGTACCGGGAGGGGATCTGCCGGCCCGCGATCGAGCCGCCCGCGGACGGCGACCGCGCGACCCGGGTGCTGGCCCGGCTGGGTCGCGCCTGACCTCAGCCGGCCGACTCCCGCACCGGCAGCGCGTCCAGCGAGCGCCGCACGGTCTGGACGACGTCCCCGGCGACGAACAGGTCGTCGGTGGTGGTGGCCCGCGTCCGGCGGACCTCGTCGGCGAACTCGTGCACGCACGCCCACGCCCGGCGGACGGCCTCGGGGTCGGCCGCGGCGTCCTCCACCGAGCGCAGCGCGACGGCCAGCGCGGCGAGGGTGCGGGCCGCGGGCGGGCGCAGCGCCGGGCCGAGCGCGACCCGTTCGAAGTCCGCCCGCTCGGTCTCGGCGATCACCTGGGTCAGCTGCTCGACCATCAGGCTCAGCCGCTCCAGCGCCCGGGCCTGCCGGTACTGCGCCTCCGCGGCGGCGCGGTGGCGGCGGGCCCGGCGGTTGCCCCGGCGGGCCTCGGCGGCCTGCTGCACCGCCTACCGCATCTGGGCCAGCACCGGGTCGATCCGGTGCGTGCGCTGCCGCCACTCGTCCTCGGTGGGCGGGTGCTCCTGCTGCAGCCCGTCGGCGAGGTCCTCCAGCTGGCCGGCCAGCGTGTCGCGCAGCACCTGCAGCTGCTCGGCGGCCGGCGCGAGCGGCAGCGGCGGGAAGGCGGCGGTGACCGCGAGGCCGATGAGCGCCCCGATGGCGGTCAGCCCGGTGTAGGCCACGACGAAGCCGGAGTCCTGCGTGCCGAGGACGAGCACGAACAGCGCCGAGGTCGCCGTCCAGCTGCCGGAGCTGCCCAGGTACCGCCAGCCGGCCAGGAGCACGCCGGCGGCGGTCACCACGGCGAGGGCACCGAGGCCGTCCCCGAGCACGGCCGACACCCCGAGGGCGAGGGCGGCGCCGAGCGCGATCGCGGCGACCGACTGCAGGGAGCCGCGCACGGAGCCGCTCAGCGTCGTGGAGGTGGCGATCACCGCGCCCAGCGGGGCGTAGTACGGGTACTGCTGGGCCGGGTCCAGCGGGAGCAGCAGCGCCACGTGCCAGGCCAGCGCCGCGGCGAGGGCGGCCTTGACGGCAAGACCGGCCCGCGGGTGGCGCGCCCAGGTCCGCCGCACCCGGCCCGGCCGGCCGGGGTACGGCCGCCGGACGGCGCTCACCGGCCCAGGTGGGCCCGGATCGCGGCGACGACCATGCGGTGGTCCTCGAGCTGCGGGAGCCCGGAGACGACGACCGCGCCGACCGGCCCCACCGAGCGGACGACGACGGGGAAGGCGCCGCCGTGGGCCGCGTAGAGGGCGGGGTCGAGGCCGAACTCCTCCTCGAACGTCGTCCCCCGCTCGATCGAGGCCTGCCGCACGTAGAGGCTGCTGTGCCCGAAGCGGTGCACGACGCGGGTCTTGCGCTGGATCCACGAGTCGTTGTCCGGGCTGGTGCCCGGCAGCGAGGCGTGGAAGAGCTGGTGGCCGTGCCGGCTGACGTCGACCGCCACCGGGGCGCCGTCCCGCCGCGCGGCCGCCACCAGCGCCGAGCCGAGGTCCCAGGCGTCGTCGTTGGTGAAGCCGCTGAACTGCAGCTCCTCCTCCTCGGCGGCGAGCTCGGCGAGGGACGGGGCGGAGTCGGCCATGTCGCCTTCCTACCGCCTGACGCGGGAAGCTGTGCCCATGAGGTGGACCGAGCGGGTCGACCGGTTCCAGCGCCGGCACCCGGCGGCCGGGTTCCCCATCGCGGTGATCTACAAGTTCATGGACGACGACGCCGTCTTCCTCGCCGCGCTGATCACCTACTACGGCTTCCTGTCGCTGTTCCCGACGCTGCTCCTCCTGGCCACCGTGCTGGGGCTCGTGCTGGCCGGGGACCCGGCCCTGCAGCAGCAGCTGCTGGACTCGGCGCTGGCCGAGTTCCCGGTGATCGGGCCGCAGCTGGCCCGGCCGGAGGGCCTCGGCGGCGGCGTCACCGGCATCGTGGTCGGCGGGCTGGTCGCCCTCTACGGGGCCCTGGGCATGGGCCAGGCCATCCAGCACGCGATGAACACGGTGTGGGCGGTACCGCGGAACGAACGGCCGGACCCGATCACCTCCCGCGGGCGCAGCCTGATGCTGCTGTTCACCCTGGGCCTGCTCGTGCTGGCCAGCACCGTCCTCTCCGCCCTCGGCAGCGGTGCGGCGGCCTACGGCGGCTTCAGCGGGTGGCTGAACGCGGTGCTGACGGTCGCCTCGGTGTTGGCGAACGCTGCCGTCTTCGTGCTCGGGTTCCGCATCACCACCGTCCGCCGGCTCACCACCCGGCAAGTGCTGCCCGGTGCCCTGACCGCCGCGGTGGTGTGGCAGCTGCTGCAGTCCTTCGGCGGCGTCTACGTCGCCCGCGTGGTGGCCAACGCCAGCGCCGTCGACGCGGTCTTCGCGCTCGTCCTCGGGTTGCTGGCGTTCCTCTACGTGGCTGCGGTCGCCCTGATGCTGTGCGTGGAGATCGACGTCGTCCGGGTCGACCACCTCTACCCCCGGGCGCTGCTCACGCCCTTCGTCGACCACAAGGACCTCACCGAGGGCGACGAGCGGGTCTTCTCGGACGCCGCGCGGGCCCAGCGGGCGGTGCGGCACCAGGAGGTCGACGTCCGCTTCGACGCCGGGGACGACCAGTCCCGCACCTGAGGCGCGGTCGCTCCCGCCGCCATGCGGCGCCGGCCGGGGTGGTCCTCCCGGTCGCGACCCGCCTCCACCACGGCCGCCGAGGGCTAGCGTGACGGCCGTGGTGCCGTCGGACCCGGACCCGTCGGGAGCGGTGCGGCCGCTGGAGGACTCCATCCGCACCGACCTCGGTGGCGCCATGACCTACGCCGCCTACCTCGACCTCGACCACCTGCTGGCCGCCCAGCACCCCCGCAGCAGCCCCGAGCACCACGACGAGCTGCTGTTCATCGTCCAGCACCAGACCAGCGAGCTGTGGCTCAAGCTCGTCCTGCACGAGCTGCGGGCCGCCTGCCGGTACCTGGCCGGCGACGAGCTGGAACCGGCACTCAAGTGCCTGGCCCGCGTGAAGAGCGTGCAGCGCGTCCTCATCGAGCAGTGGTCGGTCCTGGCGACCCTGACCCCGCGCGAGTACGCCCAGTTCCGCGGTGCCCTGGGGAGCGCGTCGGGCTTCCAGTCGCACCAGTACCGCGCGGTCGAGTTCGTCCTCGGCGACAAGCACCCCGGCATGCTCGCGGTCTTCGACGGCGAGCCCGCCGCGCGGCAGCTGCTGGAGGAGCTGCTCGGGGCGCCGACGCTCTACGACGAGTTCCTCCGGCTGCTGGCCCGGCTCGGCCTCGCCGTCCCGGCGGCGGTCCTGGAGCGCGACGTGCGCCGCCCGTGGACCTCCCAGCCGGACCTGGTCCCGGTCTTCCGCGAGGTCTACGAGTCGGCGGACACGCCGTGGGGGGTCTACGAGGCCTGCGAGAGCCTGGTCGACGTCGAGGACAACTGGCAGCTCTGGCGGTTCCGCCACCTGCGCGTGGTGCAGCGGACCATCGGCGCGAAGACGGGGACCGGCGGCTCCTCCGGGGTGGG
>DASQXT010000394.1:0-6898 GCA_035639575.1 Geodermatophilus sp. | reverse complement strand
CCGGGAACAGCCGCGGGCCGTCGTCCCCCACGAAGGCGACGTCCCCATCGGCCTCCCAGCGGTCGAGGTCGGCGCGCACCCGCTCGTCGATCTCGTCCTCCTCCGGCCACCACGGCTCGGGGACGGCGAGCCGCCCGTCGGACGGCGGTGGCTCCCGGTTGTCGTGGTCGAGGTTCCAGCGCCCGCCGACCGGCTCGGCGCCGTCCATGAGGACGTCGTGACGGCGCCGGTTGTCCCGGTAGAAGTCCTCCATGAGCAGCCGGCGTCTCCCCCGGCCCTCCGCCCAGCCCGCGAACTCCTCCTGCGTGGCGACGAAGCCGCGGGCGGCGAGGACGGCGAGGTCGGGACGGCGCAGGACGTGGTCGCGGCTGCTCCAGGTGGTGGGCGCGCACACGCTCAGCGGCTCGCGCACCCGGTCCAGCGCCTCGGCGTAGGTGTGCACCTGGGAGAACTCCGCCCGGTCGCCCAGCTCGGCGGCCCGGTGCCGCAGCGCCGACAGCACCAGGTGGGCCTTCTGGCGGTGGAACCGGCGGCGCGCGAACACCGCCTTCGACTCGATCAGCAGGACCGGCTGGTCCGGGCGGTCGAGGAAGTGCGGACCGAGCTGGTCGGCGAAGCACCACCGCCGGGTGTCCGGTGCGCGGGCGGGGAACGCGGCCAGCGCCGGGTCGCCCGCACCGTGTCGCGGCATGCCGGGTACCACCGCCTCACCTCCCGGCGGCCATCGTGGGGTGGGCGTTAGGCTCGGCGCGACTCGGGCCATCGACGTGCGGTGGCCGGCACGTCCCTGGAGGTCGACGGCTGTGAACCGCGCACTGCGCGCCGCCACGATGGGTGTCCTGCTCCTCAGCCCGGTCGCGCTGACCGCGTGCAGCGCCGGCCAGGTCCCCCAGACGGCCACCCAGAACCGGGACAAGGTCGGCCCCGAGGCGGCGGTCGGCGACATCACCCTGCGCGCCATCGAGCTCGCGTACCCGCAGGACGGGCTGTACACCCCCGGAGACGACGCCGAGCTGCGGATGGCGATCGTCAACAGCGCCACCGAGGCCGACACCCTCGTCGGCATCGAGGGCCCGGCCTTCGACGGCGTGGTGGTGTCCGGGCAGGCCACGGCCTCCGCCGTCCCGAGCTCCCCGTCGGCCGGCACCACCCCGGCGACGCCGAGCACCCCCGGCGCCACGCCGTCGACGCCCACCACCCCGGGTGCCGCGCCGTCCGCACCCACCACCCCGGGGGCCACGCCGGTCCCCGGCACCGTGCCGACGTCGAGCGCCCCTGCCGCGCCCAGCCCGAGCACGCGGGTCCAGATCCCGCTCCCCGCGGGCTCCACGGTCTTCCTCGGCGGCACCGGCGGCCCGACGGTCCAGCTGACCGACCTCTCCGAGCAGCTGACCTCGGGTCAGAGCATCGAGGTCACCCTCACCTTCCAGCGCGCCGGTGAGGTCACCGTCCCGGCCTTGGTCGCCACCCCCGACCGTGCGCTGCCGCGCGGGCAGGGCTTCGACTTCCACGACGAGGGCGTGCAGAGCCGCGACGACGAGCAGGACACCGAGGCGGAGTGACGCCACAGGGGGCACGCCGTCGTCCTCACCGGGAACCGTCGTACCCGGCGGTTAGCGTCGGGGCGTGCCACCTGCCGGAGTGAAGTCCCGCCCTGCCCACCGCTGCACCGAGTGCGGCTACGCCTCCGCCAAGTGGGTCGGCCGGTGCCCCGAGTGCCAGGCCTGGGGCACCATCCAGGAGGTCGGCACCCCGGCGTCCCCGCTGCGCGCCGTGGCCGCCGGCCCGGTGACCGCGCCGGCGGTGCCCATCGCCCAGGTGGAGCTCGCCGCCGCTCGTGCGGTGCCCACGGGCATCCAGGAGTTCGACCGCGTCCTCGGCGGCGGCCTCGTGCCCGGGGCGGTGCTGCTCGTCGCCGGCGAGCCGGGGGTGGGCAAGTCGACGCTGCTGCTCGAGGTCGCCCACCGCGTGGCCGCCACCAACGGCCCGGCGCTCGTCGTCTCCGGTGAGGAGTCCGCCGCCCAGGTACGGCTGCGGGCCGAGCGCATCGGCGCGCTGCACGACCAGCTCTACCTCGCCGCGGAGACCGAGCTGTCGGCCGTCCTCGCCCACGTCGAGGACGTCGCCCCCTCGCTGCTTGTCCTCGACAGCGTGCAGACCGTGCGCTCCCCGGCCGTCGAGGGCACCGACGGCGGCTCCACCCAGGTGCGGGCCGTGGCCAGCGCGCTGACCGCCGTCGCCAAGAGCCGCGGGATGACCACCATCCTGGTCGGCCACGTCACCAAGGACGGCGCCATCGCCGGGCCCCGCACCCTCGAGCACCTCGTCGACGTCGTCGTCTCCTTCGACGGCGAGCGGCACTCCACGCTGCGCCTGATCCGGGCGATGAAGAACCGCTTCGGCCCGGCCGACGAGATCGGCTGCTTCGAGATCGGCGACAACGGCGTGGTCGGCGTCCCCGACCCCTCACACCTGTTCGTCTCACGACGCACCGCACCGGTGGCGGGCAGTTGCGTCACGGTCACCCTCGAGGGCAGCCGGCCGCTGCTGGCCGAGGTCCAGGCCCTGGTGGCCGCCAGCGGCGGAGGCGGCTCGCCCCGTCGGGCGGTCAGCGGCCTCGACTCGCAGCGGGTCGCCATGGTCAACGCGGTCGTCGAGCGGCGCGGCCGGGTCAAGCTCGCCGACGCCGACGTCTTCGCCGCCTCCGTCGGCGGGGTGCGCATCGCCGAGCCCGCGGCCGATCTGGCGCTGGCGCTGGCGATCGCGTCGGCGGCCAAGGACCTGCCCCTGCCCCGCGGCCTGGTCGCGGTCGGCGAGGTGGGGCTGTCCGGGGAGATCCGGCGGGTCGGCGGCACCGGCCGCCGGCTGGCCGAGGCCGCGCGCCAGGGCTACAAGGTGGCGCTCGTCCCCGAGGACGCCGGCAGCGCCCCCAAGGGCATGCGGCTGGTCGAGGTCCCCGACCTCGGTGCCGCCTTCGCCCGCCTCTTCTGAGGCCGGCGAGGCCGGTCGTGACCCGCCGCCGGTGAGGTGGCTCACAGGCGACCGCCAGTACGGTGGGGCCACGTAGACTCAGCCGCCACCACGTCGAACGTCAGGAGCGCTCGTGCCCCCCGCTGTGGACTCCGAGCTCGCCCTCCGCGAACTGCTCGGCCGCATCGCACCGGGCACGGCGCTCCGTGACGGCCTGGAGCGCATCCTCGCCGGCCGGACCGGCGCCCTGATCGTGCTCGGCTACGACCGCGTGGTGGAGTCCATCTGCACCGGCGGCTTCGCCCTCGACGTCGCCCTCTCCGCCACCCGGCTGCGCGAGCTGGCCAAGATGGACGGCGCGGTGATCGTCTCCTACGACGGCAGCCGCATCGTGCGGGCCGGCGTACACCTGATGCCCGACCCGAGCGTCCCCACCGAGGAGTCGGGCACCCGGCACCGCACCGCCGAGCGGGTCGCCATCCAGACCGGCTTCCCGGTGATCTCGGTGAGCCAGTCGATGCACATCATCAGCGTCTACGTCGCCGGACGGCGGTACACGCTGGAGCACCCGACCACGATCCTGGCCCGGGCCAACCAGGCGCTGGCCGCGCTCGAGCGCTACAAGCTGCGCCTCGACGAGGTGGCCAGCACCCTGTCGGCGCTGGAGATCGAGGACCTCGTCACCGTCCGCGACGCGATGAGCGTCAGCCAGCGGCTGGAGATGGTGCGCCGGATCGCCGACGAGATCGAGGGCTTCGTCGTCGAGCTGGGCACCGACGGGCGCCTGCTCGCGCTGCAGCTCGACGAGATGCTCGCCGGGGTCGAGGAGGACCGCGCCCTGCTGGTGCGCGACTACCTGCCGTCCGGGCTGCGCCGTCCCAGGAGCATCGACGACGTCCTGGCCGAGCTGCGCGCCCTGTCGGCCACCGAGTTGCTCGACCTCTCCGCGGTGGCGCGCTGCTACGGCCTGCCGACCTCCGCCGACGCGCTCGACTCCCCCGTCAGCCCCCGCGGCTACCGCCTGCTGGCCCGCGTGCCGCGGCTGCCCTCCGGGATCATCGACCGCCTGGTGGACCACTTCGGCGGGCTGCAGAAGCTGCTCGCGGCCACCGTCGAGGACCTGCTGGCCGTCGAGGGCGTCGGCGAGGCCCGCGCCCGGGGCATCCGCGAGGGGCTCTCCCGGCTGGCCGAGACCTCGATCCTCGACCGCTACAGCTGAACGAGACCCCCTGCGGGTCCTTCAGCCGAGCGTGAAGGGCACGTCGGCGCTCGACTTCGTGTCCAGCCGGCCGCGCAGCACGTACTGGCCCGGCGCGGGGGGCGTCCGCTCGGCCGTGCAGGACGGCTCGCTGGTCAGGCCGCCCCAGGTCAGCGGGAGGGCCACCGACTCACCGGGGGCCAGGGTGCGGGTGTCGCTGCTGGTCCCCGGGAAGCAGTCGTTGCTCCCCCACACCCGGTTGCCGGCCGCGTCGAGCAGCAGGACCTCCTGCAGGCCGGCGTCGAGCACCCGCACGCACGGCACCGGCGAGACGTTGGTGACGACGAGCTCGAAGGTGGGTCTGCCGCCGACCGGCGCGCTGCCGGGGGCGCGGACCTCCAGCCCGACCATGTCGTCGCTGCAGGGGCCGCCGGGCGTCGGGCCCGCCGGCGCGGGCTCCGGCTCGGGCGCCGGCGTCGGCGTCCGCACGCTGGCCAGCGAGGGCACCACCTGCTCCAGCGCGGGCGGCTCGTCGGCCGGGTCGGGCGCGTCGGTCGTCGCGGCGGCCGCGGACGTCGCCGTCCCGCCGTCGCCCCCGGTCAGCGCGGCCACGAGCAGCCATCCCCCGCCGCCGAGCACCGCCAGCAGCAGGGCCAGGACCAGCAGCCGCCGACGCCAGTAGACCGCCGCGGGCAGCGGGCCGACGGGGTGCAGCACGGCGAGAACGGTAGTGCGCCACGGCGCACCCACCTGCGGCGGCACGCCGACCCCCGCGGGCGGCACACTGGGACCCCGTGGACAGCCCGGCTCGCGCCCTCCCCCCGTCGTCCGACCCGGTCGGCGACGTCCTCGTCGACTGGTTCGCCCGGGCGGCGCGCGACCTGCCGTGGCGCCGCCCGGACACCGACCCGTGGGCCGTGCTGGTCAGCGAGGTGATGCTGCAGCAGACGCCGGTCGCCCGCGTCGAGCCGGTGTGGCACGAGTGGATGGCCCGCTGGCCGACCCCCGCGGCGCTGGCCGCGGCGTCGCCCGCGGAGGTGATCCGGGCCTGGGGCAAGCTCGGCTACCCGCGGCGGGCGCTGCGGCTGCGCGAGACCGCCGTCGCCCTCACCGAGCGGCACGGCGGCGTCGTCCCCGCCGACGTGGCGGCCCTGGAGGCCCTGCCGGGCATCGGGACGTACACCGCCCGCGCCGTCGCCTGCTTCGGGCACGGGCAGCCGCAGCCGGTGGTCGACACCAACGTGCGCCGGGTGGTGGCCCGGCTGGTGCACGGCCGGGCGGAGGCGGCGCCGGCCCGGGCCGCCGACCTCACCGACGTCGCGGCCCTCGCCCCGGCCGACCCCGAGCGGGCGGTGCGCTTCTCGGTCGCGGTCATGGAGCTCGGGGCGCTGGTGTGCGTGGCCCGGACGCCGCGGTGCGCGGCCTGCCCGGTGCGGGGGGACTGCGCCTGGCGGCTGGCGGGCGCCCCGACGTCCGACGGTCCGCCCCACAGGGTGCAGAGGTTCGCCGGTACGGACCGGCAGGTGCGCGGGCGACTGCTGGACGTCCTGCGGGCCGCTGAGGGCCCTGTGGCGGCACCGCAGCTCGACGCCGCGTGGGACGACGCCGCCCAGCGCTCCCGCTGCCTGGACTCGCTGCTCACCGACGGGCTGGTCGAGCAGACCCCCGACGGGCTCTTCCGCCTCCCCACCTGACGGCCCTGCTCCCAGCGCGAGCGACGAGGGCGATCGCTCAGCGCCGGCGGCGGGGCGGGGTCAGGTCGCGGAAGGTCATCAGCCACCCGGCGAGCGCCGCCACCAGCGCGACGAGCAGCAGCACCGTCGTGAGCCAGCCGGGGACGTCGTTGACCCACACCACCGTGGCGCCGACCATCGCCGCCACGATCAGCAGCCCGCCGTAGACGGGGGTGCGTCTGGGGTGGTCACCACGGCCCATGCACCCAGGGTCCTCCGCCGCTGCCCCGCACGGGACGGGCGGGGACCGGTCCCACCCGGGGACGGCGGAGGGGCCGCCTCCCAGTGGGAGACGGCCCCTCCGTACGGGCTGGCCGAGGGTCACTCGGCCTGGGAGGCCGAGCCCTCCTCGTCGCCACCGGACAGCGCGACCGGCGGGGTGTCGGGGAGGTCGATCGGCTTGGCCTCGCCGCGGAACACGAACCGCTGGTCCGCGCCCTCACCCTCGACGTCCACCACGATGATCTGACCGGCGGTCAGCTCCCCGTAGAGGATCTTCTCCGACAGCGCGTCCTCGATCTCGCGCTGGATGGTCCGGCGCAGCGGCCGGGCACCCAGCACCGGGTCGAACCCGCGGGCCGCCAGCAGCTTCTTGGCGTCCTGCGTGATCTCCAGCGACATGTCCTTGTTCGCCAGCTGGCCCTCCACGCGGGCGACCATGAGGTCGACGATCTGGATGATCTCGTCCTCGGTCAGCTGGTGGAACACGACGATGTCGTCGATGCGGTTGAGGAACTCCGGCCGGAAGTGCTGCTTGAGCTCCTCGTTGACCTTGTTCTTCATCCGCTCGTAGTTCGACTCGCTGTCGTTGCCGACCTGGAAGCCCAGCCCCACGGCCTTGGAGATGTCCCGCGTCCCGAGGTTGGTCGTGAGGATCAGGATCGTGTTCTTGAAGTCCACGATCCGGCCCTGACCGTCGGTGAGCCGGCCGTCCTCCAGCACCTGCAGGAGCGTGTTGAACACGTCCGCGTGCGCCTTCTCGATCTCGTCGAAGAGG
>DASQXT010000393.1:0-4416 GCA_035639575.1 Geodermatophilus sp. | reverse complement strand
AAGTGGCCGCTGCGCCGGATCACCATCGGGTTGTCCCCGGCGTCGATGCCCAAGCAGGGCAGCGGATTCGACCTGGCGCTGGCCACGGCGGTCCTGGCGGCCGACGGCGCGGTCCCGGCCGAGTCGGTGGGCCGCCTGGTGCTGCTCGGCGAGCTGGGGCTCGACGGCTCGGTGCGCGCCGTCCGCGGGGTGCTGCCGGCCGTGCTCGCCGCCGCCCGCGCCGGCCACACCGCGGTGGTGGTCCCCGCGGGCAACGCGGGGGAGGCCGCGCTGGTCGACGGGGTCGAGGTGCTGGCCGCCGGCACGCTCGCCGAGGTGGTCGCGCACCTGAAGGGCCGGACGCCTCTGTCCCGGCACACCCGGGGTGCCCTGCCACCCGCACCGCGCGGGCCGGACCTGGGTGACGTCGTGGGCCAGCCGATCGGCCGCCGGGCGGTGGAGGTCGCGGCCGCCGGCGGGCACCACCTGTTCCTCAGCGGGCCGCCGGGCGCGGGCAAGACGATGCTCGCCGAGCGACTACCGGGGCTGCTCCCCGCGCTGGACGAGCAGGAGGCGCTGGAGGTCACCGCCATCCACTCGGTCGCCGGGACGCTGCCGCCGGATGCCCCGCTGGTGACCCGCCCGACCTTCGAGGCGCCGCACCACTCGGCCACGATGGCCGCCCTCGTCGGCGGGGGATCGGGGCTGATCCGCCCCGGTGCGCTGTGCCGGGCCCACCGCGGGGTGCTCTTCCTCGACGAGGCGCCGGAGTTCCCGCGGGCGGTCCTCGACACGCTGCGCCAGCCGCTCGAGCGTGGCTCGGTGACCATCTCCCGCGCCAGCGGCGCGGCCACTTTCCCGTGCCGCGCGCAGCTGGTGCTCGCGGCCAACCCCTGCCCGTGCGCCAGCGCCGCCGGTGACGCCACCTGCACCTGCAGCCCGCTGGCGCGGCGGCGCTACCAGGCCCGGCTCTCGGGGCCGCTGCTCGACCGGATCGACCTGCGGGTCGACCTCCCGGCGGTCACCCGGGCCGCCTGGCTGGAGGCCGGGACGGCGCCCGAGCCGACCGCCGCCGTCGCCGGCCGCGTCGCCCGCGCCCGGGCGACCGCGGCGGCGCGACTGTCCGGCACGGGCCTGCACGTCAACAGCCAGGTTCCGGGCCGGCTCCTGCGCGAGCGGTGGTCGCCGCCGCGGCCGGCGCTGCGGCTGGTCGAGCGGGCACTGGAACGGGGGGCGCTGTCGGTGCGCGGCTACGACCGGGTGCTGCGGGTGGCGTGGACCCTGGCCGACCTGGCCGGACGCACCGTGCCGGGCGCGGACGACGTGGCCGAGGCCCTCGGCCTGCGGCTGCAGCGGGCGGCGGCATGAGCGCCCTGCCCAGCCTCGACGAGGACATGGAGCAGGGGCTCTCCGAGGCGGCGTCCGACGGGCTCGCCGGGCCCGCGGTGCGGCGGGCGCGGGCCTGGCTGAGCCGCGCGGCCGAACCCGGCAGCGTCGCGTTCTGGCGCTTCGTCGACGACGTCGGCCCGGTCGAGGCGGTCCGCCGGCTGCGGTCCGGCCGGGCACCGGACGCCGTCCGGGCGATGGTCGGCGCCCGCGCCGGCCAGGACGCCTCGCTGGCGGACCTGCTGCGGGCCGAGCGCTGCGACGCGCGGCTGGTCGTCCCCGAGGACGACGAGTGGCCGGCGCACCTGCTGCACTGCCTCACGCTGGCCACCGGCGAGGAGCCCGACGACCCGCGGCACCAGTCCCCGCGGGCCACCGCCCCCGTGCCGCCCCTGGCGCTGTGGGTCCGCGGCCCGGCCCGGCTCGACGAGCTGGCCGACCGGTCGGTGGCGGTCGTCGGTGCCCGGGCGTCGACCGCGTACGGCGAGCACGTCGCCGCCGACCTGGGCCACCAGCTGGGGGAGCGGAGCTGGACGGTGGTCTCCGGCGGGGCCTTCGGCATCGACGCGGCCGCCCACCGGGGCGCGCTGGCCGCGGACGCCCCGACGGTCGCCGTGCTGGCCTGCGGCGTCGACCGCGCCTACCCGGCCGCGCACGGGGCGCTGTTCCACCGCATCGCCGAGTCCGGGCTCCTGGTCAGCGAGTGGCCGCCCGGGGCCGCTCCGCTCAAGCACCGCTTCCTGGTCCGCAACCGGCTCATCGCGGCACTGACCCAGGGCACCGTGGTCGTGGAGGCGGCGGCCCGATCCGGTGCGCAGGCGACCGCGCGGCGGGCGCACAAGCTGGGGCGGCAGGTGATGGTCGTGCCCGGCCCGGTCACCTCGGCCATGAGCGTGGGTTGCCACGAGCTGCTGCGCGATGCCGAGCTGGGCGCGGTCCTGGTCGCCGACGCCGCGCACGTGGTGGAGACCGTCGGCCGGCTGGGGGAGGATCTCGCCGACCCGCCGGAGCGCCCCACCGGTCCCCGCGACGGGCTCTCCGACCTCGCCGTCCGCGTGCTCGACGCCTGTCCGGTCCGCAACGGCGTAAGCCCGGAGCGGCTGGCCCGGGTGGCCGGCTGCGACGTCCTCGACGTGCTGCGGGTGCTGCCCGTCCTCGAGCTCGCCGACCTCGTCGAGGCAACCGACGCCGGGTGGCGGCTGCCCCGGGCAGCGCGCGCGGGCGAGGGGCGGGGGTGACGGCAGGGGAGGAGGCGGCATGAGGTCGGGCGGCGTCGGCGCTTCGGCTTGACCCCCGGCCCGGCCCGGCCGACGGTTTCGGGGTGACTGCCCGCACCGCCGACGCGCGGGCCGCGCTGCCGCCGGCGCTGGCGGAGGTGCTGGCCGACTACGAGGAGCACCTGCGCTGGCAGCGCGACCTGTCCGCGCACACCCTCCGCGGCTACGTCGGCGACGCGGTCTGGCTGCTCGACCACCTGGTGCGGCGTGGTGGCACCCGCATCGAGGACCTGGACCTGCCCACGCTGCGCAGCTGGCTGGCGTACAACCGCACCCGTGGTGCCGGGCGCGCCACCATCGCCCGGCGGGCGGCAGCCGCGCGCTCCTTCACCCGCTGGCTGCGACGCAGCGGCCTCACCCCCGAGGACGTCGGCCTGCGGCTGGTCAGCCCCAAGGCCCACCGCACGTTGCCCGAGGTGCTCGCCCCCGACCAGGCGCGGGCCGTCGTCGACTCGGCCGCCGGGGCCGAGGACCCGGTCGGCCTGCGCGACGCCGTCGTCCTCGAGCTGCTCTACGCCAGCGGCATCCGGGTGAGCGAGCTGGTCGGTCTGGACGTCGACGACGTCGACCGCGACCGCCGCCTGCTGCGGGTCCTGGGCAAGGGGCGCAAGGAGCGCACCGTCCCCTACGGCGCCCCCGCCGAGCGGGCACTGGACGCCTGGCTGGCCCGCGGCCGCCCTGCCCTGGCGACCGAGCGCTCCGGTCCGGCGCTGCTGCTCGGCGTACGCGGCGGCCGCCTCGACCAGCGCGAGGCACGTCGCACCGTGCACACCGCGGTGACCGCCGCGCCCGGCGCTCCCGACATCGGCCCGCACGGGCTGCGGCACTCGGTGGCCACGCACGTGCTCGAGGGCGGTGCGGACCTGCGGCTGGTGCAGGAGCTGCTCGGCCACGCCAGTCTCGCGACCACCCAGCTCTACACGCACGTGACCGTCGACCGGCTCCGTGCCGTCCACGCCCGAGCACACCCGCGCGCCTGAGAGGACTGCCGCCTGTGTCTGACACAGTTGCCCCGCGCGCCATCGGATCGCGCACCACCACCGAGCCCACCCCGAGGTCCTCCGCCAGAGGCCTCCGACAGTCGGGAGCGCAGACCGTGACCGAGGCCGCCATCGACCGGCGCGACGAGACCCCCGACGACGCCGACGCCGTGCTGGCCGACCTGTGGGCCGCCTACGTCGCCGACCGGGCGCCCGAGCTGCGCGACCGGCTGATCCTGCACTACGCGCCGCTGGTGAAGTTCGTCGCCGGCCGCGTCGGCAGCGGCCTGCCCGCGCACGTGGAGCAGGCCGACCTGGTGTCCTACGGCACCTTCGGGCTCATCGACGCCATCACCCGCTACCAGCCCTCCCGCGAGGTCAAGTTCGAGAGCTACGCGATGGCCCGCATCCGCGGCGCGATCATCGACGAGCTGCGCAGCACCGACTGGATCCCGCGGTCGGTGCGGATGAAGGCCCGGCAGTTCGAGCGCACCGTGGCGGCGCTGGAGAGCCGGCTGCAGCGCAGCCCCACCGAGGAGGAGGTGGCCGCCGAGATGGGGATGGACGTCGAGGACGTCCGCAAGTTCCTCGGCCAGCTCTCCCTGGTCAACGTCGTCGCGCTCGACGAACTGCTCTCGGACGACGAGGGCGGTGCGCCCCGCCTGGTCGACACCCTGCAGGACACCAGCGCCCTGGACCCGCAGGCGATGGCCGAGCACGGCGAGGCCCGGCAGCTGCTGGCCCGCGCGGTCGAGCAGCTGCCCGAGCGGGAGAAGGTCGTCGTCAGCCTCTAC
>DASQXT010000392.1:0-9145 GCA_035639575.1 Geodermatophilus sp. | reverse complement strand
CGGGCCACCCCGGCCGACGGCCGTCCCGACCTGCACTGAGCCGAGCCTGCCCCCGGGAGTGCCGCTCCACCGGCGTCTGACCGGCCGGGCCGTCGCGACTGCGACGAACGCGTGGTCATCAGGGCCCGATCGCCACGAGCTCGTCGCACTCGGACCCGTGGACCCGACTCGGTCCCGGGCGGCCGCTGTCGCGACCAGGTGACCTGCTGGGGCTCCGGCCACCTCGCTGACCTCGCGCGGCGCAGTCGTCACACCCGTCCCGCGAGGCGCGGGCGTTCCGGACCGTGTCGGCGCGTCCCGAGTCGACACATCGCCTCGCTGGTTCACTCATCACGCACCGTCGCCACACAGTTCGTCTCCGTTGTCGTGTCGTGACCAGCCGGGGTGGGGACCGTCCCGGAGGGCACTGCGACCGGGAGCTCCAACTCCCGGTCGTCTGCCGTCCGAGCCGGGACGCGCTCGGTACCCGCCAGCCGGCGTGGTGCCCGCGCCCGCCTCCACCCGGGTCTCCCGAGCCCTGGAAGAGCCGTGCCCCGATCCCTGAAGTCCGTCCTCTTCGTCCTCGTCCTGCTGGGACTCGTGGGCGGGTCCGCGGCGTACGTCCTCGCGCAGAAGTCCGTGACGCTGACCGTGGACGGGCAGGCGCACCAGGTCCGTACCTACGCCGGCACCGTCGCCGACGTCCTGGAGGAGGAGGGGCTGGAGACGCAGGCGCACGACGTCGTCCTGCCGGACGCCGCCGCTCCGGTCGCCGACGGCGACACCGTGGTGCTCAACCGGGCCCGCCCGCTCACCCTCACCGTGGACGGCGTGCAGAGCGAGGTCTACGTGACCGCCCTGTCGGTCGACGAGGCGCTGGCCCAGCTCGGCTACCGCGCCGAGGACCTGGTGGTCTCCGCCAGCCGCAGCGAGCGCCTCCCGCTCGACGGCATGGAGCTGTCGATCACCACACCCAAGCCCGTGACCCTCGTCGCCGACGGCCAGGAGCGCGTCGTCACCACCACCGCGGCCACCGCCGGCGACCTGCTCGCCGAGCAGGGGATCACGCTCGGCGCGACCGACCGCACCAGCATGTACCCGGACCAGGCGCTGCTGGCCCACATGCGGCTGCAGGTCTTCCGCGTGCAGGTCGGCGAGGTCGCCGTCCCGACGCCGATCGACTACCGGACCGTCAGGACCGAGGACCCCGACGCCCTCGAGGGCGACGAGACGATCACGCAGGAGGGGGTCGAGGGCGAGCAGGTGACCACCTTCCGGGTCACCGTCACCGACGGCGTCGAGACCGGCCGCGAGCAGCTGGCCACCACGGTCACCCGCGAGCCGGTCGACGAGCTGGTCACCGTCGGCACCAAGGAGCGCCCGGTGCCCTCGGGTTCGGTTCCGGCCACCGCTGACGGGCTGAACTGGGCGGCGCTGGCGCGGTGCGAGTCCGGGGGCCGACCGAACGCCGTCAGCTCGACGGGCAAGTACCGTGGCCTGTACCAGTTCTCGACGACCACCTGGCAGTCCGTGGGCGGGACCGGCGACCCGGCTGCCGCCTCGGTAGAGGAGCAGACCATGCGTGCGCAGATGTTGTATGCGCGCTCCGGTGCCGGGCAGTGGGGCTGCGGGTCTCACCTCTTTGACTGAGCCGACCCGCTGAGCACCCGCGAGCAGACCGACGGGCTGCTGGGCCCGGCCGCCATCCGCGAGCTGGCCCAGCAGCTCGACCTGCGTCCCACCAAGACCCTCGGGCAGAACTTCCTGCACGACGCCAACACCATCCGGCGGATCGTCCGCACCGCCGAGCTGACCCCGGAGGACGTCGTCCTCGAGGTCGGCCCGGGGCTGGGCTCGCTGACCTTCGGGCTGCTGCCGGTCGCCGCGCACGTCACCGCCGTCGAGATCGACCCCCGACTGGCCGCCCTGCTGCCGCGCACCGTGGCCGAGCGCGCCCCCGAGGCGGCCGGCCGGCTCACCGTCGTGGAGGCCGACGCGCTGCGCATCCGCGAGCTCCCGGGGCCTCCTCCGACGGCGCTGGTGGCCAACCTGCCGTACAACGTGGCGGTGCCCGTCCTGCTGCACCTGCTCGAGCTGCTGCCCACCCTGCGGCGCGCGCTCGTCCTCGTCCAGGCCGAGGTCGCCGAGCGGCTCGCCGCGACTCCCGGCTCGCCGGCGTACGGCGTGCCGTCGGTGAAGGCGGCCTGGTACGGCGACGTACGGCGGGCCGGCAACGTCGGACGGCGGGTCTTCTGGCCCGAGCCCAACGTCGACTCCGGCCTGGTCGCCCTGGACCGCCGTCCGCCACCGCCCGGGGACCGTGCGGCCACCTTCGCCGTCGTCGACGCCGCCTTCGCCACCCGCCGCAAGGGGCTGCGCGCGGCGCTGGCCCGCTGGGCCGGCAGCCCGGCGGCCGCCGAGGCCCGGCTGCGCGCCGCCGGCATCGACCCGACCACCCGCGGCGAGCGGCTGTCGGTCGAGGACTTCGCCCGGCTGGCCGCGACCGAGGCCCCGGCATGAGCTGGTCCTCACCCGGCGGCCCCGGCCGGCTGGCGGGGGACGGCGCCGTCGTCGCCCGCGCCCCCGCCAAGGTCAACGTGCACCTCGCGGTCGGGCCGCTGCGCTCCGACGGCTTCCACGAGCTGCGCACCGTCTACCTGGCCGTCTCGCTGTTCGACACGGTGACCGTGCGGCCCGGCGACGGGCTCTCCCTCACCGTCACCGGCGAGGGGACGACGGGCAGCGGCGCCGACGCCGTCCCGACCGACCGCCGCAACCTCGTCTGGCGGGCCGCCGAGCTGCTGGCCGAGCAGGCCGGGGTGCCCGCCGACGCCGCCATCACCATCGACAAGTCGATCCCGGCCGCCGCGGGGCTGGCCGGGGGCAGCGCGGACGCCGCCGCGGCGCTGGTCGCCCTGGATGCGCTGTGGGGGACCCACGCCACCCGCGGTGAGCTGACCGCGCTGGCTGCGCGCCTGGGCAGCGACGTCCCGTTCAGCCTGCTCGGCGGGGTGGCCCTGGGCTCCGGTCGCGGCGAGCAGCTGTCGCCGGTGCTGGCCCGCCGCCGCTGGGACTGGGTGCTCGGCATCGCCGGGGAGGGGCTGGCCACGCCGGCGGTCTACGCCGAGCTGGACCGGCTGCGGGCCGCGGGCCGGGTCCCCGACGGCGAGGAGCTGTCCGCCCCCGACCCGGTGATCGCGGCGCTGCGCAGCGGGCCGGTCCCGGCGCTGGCCGCCGCGCTGGGCAACGACCTGCAGCCCCCGGCGCTCTCGCTGCGGCCGGACCTGCGGCGGGCGCTGCGCGCGGCGACCTCGGCCGGGGCCGTCGGCGCGCTGGTCAGCGGGTCGGGCCCGACGGTGGCCGCGCTCGCCGAGGACGAGGACTCCGCCGTCCGCCTGACCGCGGCGCTGGCCGGGGAGGGCGTCTACCGCACCGTCCGGGCCGTGCACGGACCGGTGCCCGGCGCGCGGCTGGTCGGCTGATCAAGGACCCCGTCCCACCCACCCTTCGCACGCTCAGGGCGGTGCCCTGGACGGGGCCGCCCGTCACCCCCCACCACTCGCAGGCTCGCGGGGGGACGCTGTGAGGGGACTACGGGGCCGCAGGTGGGCCAGGCCGTTGTAGGCCAGGTCCACCAGGTGGGTGGCGACCTCCTCCTTGGTCGGCGAGCGGCGCTCCAGCCACCACTGCCCGACGAGGGCCACCATCCCGACCAGTGCCTGGCTGTGCAGCTCGGCCAGCGCCGGGTCGTGGCCGCGGGCGCTGAACTGCGCGCCGAGGACGTGCTCCACCCGGTGCGCGACCTCGCCGAGCAGGGACGCGTAGCCGTCGGGCGGGCCGGCGACGGGGGAGTCGCGGGCGAGCACCCGGAAGCCGTCGGTGTCCTCCTCGATGTAGTCGAACAGGACCAGCGCGGCGCGCTCCAGCAGCTCCCGCGGGGAACCCCCGGCGGCCAGGGCGGAGGTGAAGCGGTCCAGCAGCCGCTGCATCTCCCGGTCGACGACGACGGTGTAGAGCCCCTCCTTGCCGCCGAAGTGCTCGTAGACCACCGGCTTGCTGACGTCGGCGCGCGCGGCGAGCTCCTCGATGGAGGTGCCGTCGTAGCCGCGCTGGGCGAAGACCTCCCGGCCGACGTCGAGCAGCTGCTGGCGGCGCTGGGCGCCGGTCATCCGCACCCGGGGCCGTGCCGCGCTGCCGGTCGTGGCACCTGTCGTCCCCCGGCCCCGTCCGGAGGGTCGCCCTGAGCCTGCGAGGGGTGTGGGGGACGGGGTGTTCGTCAGGACGCGGCCGTCGCCGGCACGCGGCGCTTGGCCGCCAGCCGGACCGGGTCGGGCCACTTGACGCCGTGCGCCCAGCCCAGCTTCTCGAACACCCAGATGACCCGGGCACTGATGTCGATCTGCCCGCGCAGCACGCCGTGCCGGGCGCAGGTCGGGTCGGCGTGGTGCAGGTTGTGCCAGGACTCCCCGGCGCTGAGGACGGCCAGCGGCCAGAAGTTGGTGGCGCGGTCCCGCGAGACGAACGGCCGGTTCCCCACCACGTGGCAGACCGAGTTGATCGACCAGGTCACGTGGTGCAGCAGAGCGACCCGCACCAGCCCGGCCCAGAAGAACGCCGTCCAGGCGCCGGTCCAGCTCGCCGTGACCAGGCCGCCGATGACGGCCGGCAGCGCCAGGCTGAGGAACGCCCACACGACGAACAGCCGGCTGGTGCGGCGCAGGCCGGTGTCCTTGAGCAGGTCGGGGGCGTAGCGCTCGGCGCTGGTCTGCCGGCGGTCGAACAGCCAGCCCAGGTGGGCGTGCCACATGCCCTTGAGCAGCGCGCGGGCGTCGGTGCCGTAGCGCCACGGCGAGTGCGGGTCGCCCTCGCGGTCGGAGAAGGCGTGGTGCCGGCGGTGGTCGGCCACCCACTGCACGACCGGTCCCTGGATCGCCATGCAGCCGACGACCGCCAGCGCGATCCGCAGCGGCCGCGCGGCCTTGAACGAGCCGTGGGTGAAGTGCCGGTGGTAGCCCACGGTGATGCCCAGCAGCGTGAGGGCGTAGAAGCCGACGGCCAGACCCACGTCGAGCCAGGACAGGCCCCAGCCCCACACGGCGGGGACGACGGCGGCGAGGGCGAGGAACGGCACGACGACGAAGACGTAGAGGGTGACCTGCTCCAGTGCCCCCTTCTCCTTGCCGAGGGCGTTCGCCGGGAGCCCGGCGTCGGGGACGGCCGGCCGGAGGGCCGGGGCCGTGGGCCGGGTGGTGGCAGGAGCGGACAAGCGGCCTCCAGGTCGCGTCGTGCGGTCCGGCGAGGCCGCCGTACCGGTACGGGACCGTAAGCTACGTCACCGTAGGGAGCCCCGCCCGCCGGGCGCGGGGGTCGGTGCCCGGAGGGGTGGACGCCTAGGCTCTCGGAGGGCGCCGGTCCGGTGTCCGTGCCGCCCGCGATGGGGGATGGGGTAATCGGCAGCCCGCCGGCCTTTGGAGCCGGGAAGTCTCGGTTCGAGTCCGAGTCCCCCAGCAACGACAGACACCCGAGGCCGAGGAGATCCGTGTCCGAACCGCTGCCGCCCGGTGCCGCTCCCGAGGGCGGGATCGCCGCCGTCGTCGTCCTCGCCGCCGGGCAGGGCACCCGGATGAGGTCGTCGACGCCCAAGGTGCTGCACGCCCTCGGCGGGCGCAGCATGCTCGGCCACGTCCTGGCCGCGACCGCGCCGCTGACCCCTCGGCACACCCTCGTGGTGGTCGGCGCCGGCCGGGAGGCCGTGGAGGAGCACCTGGCGCAGGTCGCCCCCGACGCCCGGCCGGTGGTGCAGGAGGACCAGCGCGGGTCCGGGCACGCCGCTGCGGTGGCGCTGGCCGCCGTCCCCGACCTGCAGGGCCCCGTGCTGCTGGTCAACGGCGACGCCCCGCTGCTGCGCCCCGCGACCGTGACGGCCCTGGTCGACGCGCACCGCGCCGCCGGTCACGTGCTGACCGTGCTGACCGCCGAGGTCGACGACCCGACCGGCCTGGGCCGGATCGTGCGGGACGCCGACGGCGCGGTGCGGGCCATCGTCGAGCAGCGCGACGCCACCCCCGGGCAGCGCGCCATCCGCGAGGTCAACGCCGGCGTCTACGTCGGCGATGCGGCCGCGCTGCGCCGCGCGCTGGGCTCCCTGGGCGAGGACAACGACCAGGGCGAGCAGTACCTCACCGACGTCCTCGGCCTGCTCGTCGCCGAGGGCGCACCGGTCGGCGGCGTCCCCGCCGAGGACCCGGTCGACGTGCTCGGCTGCAACGACCGCCGCGAGCTCGCCGCCCGCCGGCGCACCCTCAACGACCGCGTGCTCGACGACCTGATGCGCGCCGGCGTCACCGTCGTGGACCCGGCCACCACCTGGGTCGACGTCACCGCCACCGTCGCCGCGGACGCGCTGCTCGAGCCCGGCGTCCAGCTCCGGGGGACGACGTCGGTCGCGACCGGCGCCGTCGTCGGACCGGACACCACTCTCGTCGACACCACCGTCGAGGAGGGCGCGAGCGTGGTGCGCTCGCACGTCCTCGGCTCGGTCGTCGGCCCCCGCGCCACCGTCGGCCCGTTCAGCCACCTGCGGCCGGGCACCCGGCTGGCCGCCGGCTCGAAGGTCGGCGCCTTCGTCGAGACCAAGAACGTGCAGGTCGGCGAGGACTCCAAGGTCCCGCACCTCTCCTACGTCGGCGACGCCACGATCGGCCGGGGGGCGAACGTCGGCGCCGCGACGGTCTTCGTGAACTACGACGGCGTCGAGAAGCACCACACGTACGTCGGCGACCACGTGCGCATCGGCTCGGACACCATGCTCGTCGCGCCGGTCACCGTGGGGGACGGCGCCTACACCGCCGCCGGCTCGGTGATCACCAACGACGTCCCCCCGGGGGCGATGGCCGTCGCGCGGGCGCGTCAGCGCAATGTGGCAGGCTGGGTACGGCGGCGCCGTCCCGGGACGGCTGCCGCGAAGGCTGCCGAGGCGGCCGGGGATGCAGGGGCCGAAACGGCGGCCGACACTCGCGCGGAGGCGTCCGAGTAGTCCCGCCGGGCGCCCGACCGACGCGACGAGCAGGGGTGGACGAGCCGATGAGCGCGATCCGGCAGACGACCAGCAAGAGCCTGATGCTCTTCTCCGGCCGGGCCCACCCCGAGCTGGCGGAGGAGATCGCCGGGCACCTCGGCGTGACGCCGACCCCGACCGCGTCCTACGAGTTCGCCAACGGTGAGCTCTTCGTCCGCTTCGAGGAGTCCGTCCGCGGCTGCGACGCCTTCATCGTCCAGAGCCACACCGCGCCGATCAACACCTGGCTCATGGAGCAGCTGCTCATGGTGGACGCCGCCAAGCGCGCGTCGGCCAAGCGGATCACCGTCGTCGCCCCCTTCTTCCCCTACGCCCGGCAGGACAAGAAGCACCGCGGCCGCGAGCCCATCTCCGCCCGCCTGGTCGCCGACATGTTCAAGACCGCCGGCGCCGACCGGCTGATGACCGTCGACCTGCACACCGCGCAGATCCAGGGCTTCTTCGACGGCCCGGTCGACCACCTCTTCGCCCTCGACCTGCTGGTCGACCACGTCAAGGACCGCTGGGGCGACCGCGACATCACCGTCGTGTCGCCGGACTCGGGGCGGGTGCGCGTCTCGGAGCGGTGGAGCGACAAGCTCGGCGGCGTCCCGCTGGCCTTCATCCACAAGACCCGCGACCCGATGAAGCCCAACGAGGTCGTCGCCAACCGCGTCGTCGGTGAGGTCGAGGGCCGGGTCTGCATCCTGGTCGACGACATGATCGACACCGGCGGCACGATCGTGAAGGCCGCCGAGACCTTGTTCGACGCCGGCGCAGCCGACGTCATCGTCTGTGCCACCCACGGCGTCCTCTCCGGCCCGGCGGTCGACCGGCTCAAGAACAGCCGCGTCAGCGAGGTCATCGTGACCAACACGCTGCCCATCGAGCCGGCCCGCCAGTTCGACAAGCTCACCGTCCTGTCCATCGCCCCGCTGCTGGCGCGGGCGATCAAGGAGGTCTTCGAGGACGGCTCGGTGACCAGCCTCTTCGGCGGCGCGTCTTAACCGTCGGCCTACCGGCCGACACCGCGGCCAGGTGCCGTACCCCGGGTGCGTTGAGCCCACCCGTCGCACCCGGCGAGGACCGTCCGGGCCCCCGCGACCGGTCCACCCCGCGGTCACGTGCCCTGCCCGGTCGCCGCCCCGACGCCCACCACGGGGCCATCGAGCGCTGAGGTACTCTCGGGGAGTTGCCCGGCGAGGGAGACGGTCCGCCGTACTCCGTGATCGACGTGCGTGTGCCCTCCAGGGGCGTGCCGCGCCGCGCGCCGGCCACCGACCCGGATCCACCTCCCCGAGGAGCACACCACCGTGGCTGACTTCCGCCTCGTCGCCGAGGCCCGCACCGAGTTCGGCAAGGGCAGCGCCCGCCGCACCCGCCGGGCCGGCCGCGTCCCCGCCGTCCTCTACGGGCACGGCCAGGACGTCGTGCACCTGTCCCTGCCGGCCCGCGAGTTCGCCGCGGCGCTGCGCAACGGCGGCCACAACGCCCTGCTGACCGTCGTCCTCGACGGCCGGGAAGAGCTGGCGCTCACCAAGGCGGTGCAGCGCGACCCGCTGACCCGCGTCCACGAGCACGTCGACCTGCTCCTGGTCCGCCGCGGTGAGCGGACCACCGTCGACGTGCCGATCGTCATCGTCGGTGAGCCCGGCGTCGACGCGATCGCGAACCACCAGCTGAACGCCGTCTCGATCGAGGCGGACGCCACGAACCTGCCCGAGACGATCGAGGTCGACGTCACCGGTCACACCGCGGGGCAGAACATCACCGCGGCCGACCTGGCGCTGCCCGCCGGCGCGACGCTGATCACCGACCCGGAGGCGCTCGTCATCGGCTTCCTGGGTGCCCCGACCGCCGAGGCCCTCGAGGCCGAGCTGGCCGAGGCCGAGGCCGAGGCCGGCATCGAGCGCGAGGAGTCCGCGCCCGCCGAGGAGGGTGTCGGCGAGGGCGACGTCGTCGCCGAGCCGCAGGACCAGGGCAGCGGCGAGTCCATGGAGTCCGCCGAGAAGGGCTGAGCGTCCTGACCGAGAGCTCGACCCGCAGGGGCGCCGGCGATGCCGGCGCCCCTGCGGCCGTGTCCGAGGGGCCGTTCCTCGTCGTGGGGCT
>DASQXT010000391.1:0-6955 GCA_035639575.1 Geodermatophilus sp. | reverse complement strand
ATCGCGCTGCTGTCCATCATCGGTCTGCTGACCGACCCGCAGCAGCTCACCACCGCGCTGACCAAGGTCGTGCCCGGGCAGGCCGCCAGCACCCTGACCCCGGTGATCGAGCAGCTCGCCGGCAACACCGCGCCGGTGGGCTTCGGTCTGGTCCTCGGTCTCGCCGCCGCCGTCTGGTCGGCGTCGGGCTACGTCGGGGCCTTCACCCGCGCGGCCAACGTGGTCTACGAGACCCCCGAGGGCCGCAAGGTCTGGAAGCTCAAGCCGCTGCAGCTGCTGGTCACCCTCATCGGCATCCTGTTCGCCGCGCTCGTCGTGGCGATGCTGGTGCTCAGCGGCCCGGTGGTCGACGCGGTCGCCGGGGCCATCGGTCTGCCCAGCGCGGTGGTGACCGTGTGGAGCTGGGCCAAGTGGCCGGTCGTCGTCGTGCTGGTCGCGCTGATGATCGCCGTCCTCTACTACTCGACGCCCAACGTGAAGCTGCGCGGCTTCCGCTTCACCAGCCCGGGCGCCGCCGTGGCGCTGCTGGTCTGGGCCGTCGCCTCGGCGCTCTTCGCGTTCTACGCGGCGAACTTCAGCAGCTACAACAAGACCTACGGCACCCTGGCCGGCGTGATCGTCTTCCTGGTCTGGTTCTGGCTGACCAACGTGGCGCTGCTGTTCGGCATCGAGCTCGACGCCGAGATCGAGCGGACCAAGGAGCTCAAGGAGGGCGTGCCGCTGGCGGAGAAGGAGATCCAGCTGGACTCCCGCGCCGAGCCGAAGGAGCGGCACACCCACTAGGAGGGCCACAACCCTCATCCACGACGACGGCCCCCGCCCGATCGGGCGGGGGCCGTCGTCGTCCACCGGTCTAGCGGGAGGTCGGCGGGCGGTCGCCGCGGCGGGCCGGCGGGGTCCGTTCGACCAGGCCGGCGAGCCCGGCCAGCCCTCGGCTGACCACCTGGCCGAGCGGGGCCAGCGGCGAGGGCACACGGCGGACGACGGCGTCGACGACGTCCCGGCTGCGGTCGAGCACCGACAGCGGCAGCGCCGCGACGACGTTGCCCGGCGGACGGCGGGACACCGTCGGGTGCGGCCGGGTCGGCGCGACGCGGCGGACCAGGTCCCAGCGGCGGCCCAGCGCACGCAGCTCCTGCGGGTCGAGGCGCTCCTGCAACCGCGGGAGGAGCACGTCCTCCTCGTCGCGGACGTCCTCGCGCAGCACCTCCACCAGCCGGGACAGCCGCTGCGCGCGCCGCGGGTCGTCGTGCCCGAGCGTCTCGAGTTCGCCGACCAGCTCGTTGACCTCCTGGTGCTCCTCCTCGATGCGCAGGGTCAGCTCCTCGCCGTCGTGCAGCACGCGGCGGATCTCCGGCCAGAGCACGCTCTCCTCGGCGAAGGCGTGGCTGAACACCAGCCGGTCGATGCGGCCGAGCACCTCCTCCTGCTCGCGGCCGGTGGTGCCGTCCAGCTCCTGCAGGAGCCGGTCCAGCTGGACGTGGTCCCGACGCTGGCGGACCAGGACGCTGCCCGGCCCCCCGAGCTCCTCGACCGACTGGTCGGCGATGGAACGGCTCACGGTGCGTACCTCCCGGTGGGAACAGCGGGCCGTTCTCCTGCCCGCTGGGGGCCACCGGCATGCACCCGGCCGGTCTCGGGGGCGGGCGTCGGCGTCCGGGCAGTGGGTACCCCGGACGACGGTCGGCGCCGGTCGAACCCACGGCTCCAGGCGCGTTCGGCCGAGGGGCGGTTGCGCCGTCCCGGCCACCCCACCCGCAGCTGGAGGAGCCCTGTGCCCGACACCGCCGTCTTCGATGTCGACGGGACGCTCGTCGACACCAACTACCACCACGCCCTGGCCTGGGCCCGCGCCTTCCGGCGCTACGACATCACGCGGCCGCTGTGGCGCATCCACCGCGCGATCGGGATGGGCGGGGACATGCTGGTCGCCCACGTGGCCGGCCAGCAGGCCGAGGACGCCCACGGCGACGCCCTCCGCGACGCCTGGGTGGAGGAGTTCGACCGGCTCATCTCCGAGGTGCAGCCCTTCGAGGACGCCCGCGCTCTCCTGGAGGAGGTCAAGGCGCGCGGGTTCCGCGTGGTGCTGGCCAGCTCCGGCAAGAGCAAGCACGTCGAGGCGTTCCTCGACCTGATCGACGGGAAGTCGGTCGCCGATGCCTGGACGACGTCCGACGACGCCGAGCGCAGCAAGCCCGAGCCCGACCTCGTCCGGGTCGCCCTCGACCAGGTGGACGGCGCGTCGGGCGTGATGATCGGCGACTCCACCTGGGACTGCATCGCCGCCGGGAAGCTCGACGTCCCGACGATCGCCGTCCGCACCGGCGGCTTCTCCGTCGAGGAGCTCACCGAGGCCGGTGCGACCCGCGTCTTCGAGTCGCTGCGGGAGCTGCACCAGGACCTCGACGACACCCTCCTCGCCCGGCCTGGCCGCACGGCGGCCTGAGGGTCGGCGCCGGAGTCCCGCGACAAGGTCGTGGTCCATCCTGTTGTTTGCCAGGCGACTGAGGTGGGGACTCGTCGGAGGTCACCCGCACGCAGACGAGGAAGGTCTGATCGATGACCCAGCCGACGAGCACCACCGGCAGCAGCACCACCACCTCGACCGCCCTCAGCCAGGCCTCCCCCTCGGCGCTGCAGACCAGCCAGGGCAACACCACCATCGCCGACGGCGTCGTCCAGAAGATCGCCGGGCTCGCCGCACGCGAGGTCTCCGGCGTCTACTCCCTCGGCGGCGGCGCGGCGCGGGCCTTCGGCGCCCTGCGCGAGCGCATCCCGGGTGCCACGCAGACCGCCGGCCAGGGCGTGTCGGTGGAGGTCGGCGAGAGGCAGGCGGCCGTCGACCTCGACGTCGTCACCGAGTACGGCGCACCGATCGCCGAGATCGCCCGCTCCGTGCGGCGCAACGTGGTCAACGCGGTCGAGGGGATGACCGGGCTGCAGGTCACCGAGGTGAACATCGCCGTCAACGACATCCACCTGCCGACCGACGACCAGGGCCCGCAGGAGCCGGCGCGGGTCCAGTGACCTCCGGCGCCGGCACCCCGGCCACCCCGGACGCGGAGGCCATCGCCGCCGCGGTGCGCGCCGCCCCGGCGGTGGCCGGCCTGCACGCCGGGGGCCTGCGCCTGGTCGTCACGCTGCTGCCCGGCCGCCGGGTCGAGGGCGTCCAGGTGACCGACGACCGGGTGACGGTCAGCGTGGTCGCCGTCCCGGGCGTACCGGTCCCGGTCCTGGCCGGCCAGGTCCGCGCCCGGGTCGCACCCCTGGCCGGCGGTCGGGCGGTCGACGTGCACGTCGCCGACCTGCAGCCGGCCGGCGAGGAACGACCGGCCCTGCCGCCGGGCCCCTCGGCCTGACCGACCCGGGAGGAGTCCGCGCCGTGCCGTCGCCCCTGTCCCCCGAGGAACGACGCCGGCGCCGCGCGGCCCTCCGCCGGCACCACCCCGACCTCGGCGGCGACGCCGAGGAGTTCGTGCGCACGCTGCGGGCCTGGGAGTCCCCGCCGTCGGCCGGGAGCCGCCGCTCCGCCGGCTCCGAGGTCCGCTTCGTGCGTCGTCCCCGCGGCCTGCGCCGGCTGCTCGCCTGGTGGCAGCGCCGGTCGCACCGCTCCTCCGCTCCACGCCGCGTCGTGTGAGCCGCTCTCTCCTTCCTGGAGGTACCGCCATGCCCCCCACCGTGGTGGGTCTGTTCACCGGTCTGCTGCTGGGCCTCGCCTGGGTGATCGGCGGGTTCGACGCCTTCGTCGGCACGGCCGTCCTCGGCGTGATCGGCGCCCTCGTCGGCAGGGTCGTCTCCGGTCAGCTCGACCTGACCCCCTATCTGGGCGGCCGGGGGCGGGGCCGGTGACGGCGTCGGATGTCGACGCCGGGGCCTCCGGCGGCGGCCCCGACGCGACCCCGCCCGAGGAGCGCGGCCGGCTGACCGTCGCCGACCGCGTCGTCGAGCGGGTCGCGGGCTACGCCGCCGCCCAGGTCGACGGCGCCGCCGCCGCGCCCCGCCGGCTGCTCGGCATCCCCGTCGGCGAGGCGCGCGCGGACGCCGAGGCCGCCGTCCGCGCCACCGTCGACGGGCGCGTCGCCACCGTGGCGGCGACCATCGCCGTCGCCTGGCCGCAGTCGGTGCGCCGGGTCACCGAGGCGCTGCGCGCCCGGGTCCGCGAGGACGTCCGCCGGATCACCGACGTCGAGGTGGCCCACGTCGACGTGGACGTCGTGGACTTCGCGACCGCCGCCGCGCCCGCGCGGCGCGTGCAGTGAGGGCGGGACGGCGATGACCGTGGTGAACCGGGTCCTGGCCACCCTCCTGGCCCTGGCGCTCCTGCTCGGCGGCCTGCTGGCCGTCGTCGAGATCGTCCTCGCAGCGCTCGACCAGCAGCCCTGGCTGGTCCCGTACCCCGCCTGGACCGCCTGGCTCAGCGACCGGACGCTCGCCTCGGGCGTCGTCCGCGCCGCGCTCATCGGCGCGGTCGTGCTCGGGCTGGTGCTGCTGGTCCTCGCGCTGCGCCGGGGCCGCCCGGGCGCGGTGCCGCTGCCCGCACGGGTCGAGGCGGTGCGGACGACGGCCTCGCGGCGCGGCCTGGAGCGCACCCTGCGCGCCGCCGCGACCCGGCCGGACGGCGTGCGGGACGCCCAGGTCAAGGCGCGCCGCCGCACCGTGCGGGTGCGGGCGGCCACGGCGCTGCGCGACCCCGCGGACCTGCAGTCCCGGGTGAGCCAGGCCGTCGCCGAGCGGCTGGAGGAGCTCGGCCTCGCCGGCACGCTGCGCCCCCGCGTCACCGTCTCGAAGGGGGCCGGCCGATGAGCCGCCGCGTCGACACCGTCAACCGCACCGTCCTCGCCCTGCTGGGCCTGCTGCTGCTCGGTGGCGGTGCCGTCGGGCTGGCCGCGGGTTTCGGCGTCTTCGGCGACCCGCCACCGGTGCTGCCCGGGTCGGCCCGCCGCTTCGAGGACCAGCAGCCCTGGTTCTGGTGGGCCGTCGCCGGCGTCTGCCTGCTGGTCGCGCTGCTGGCGCTGCGCTGGCTGCTCGCCCAGCTGCACACCGACCGGGTGACCCGCCTGGACCTGACGCGCGACGACCGCGACGGGCGCACCGTCGTCCACGCCGGCGCCCTCACCGACGCCGTCGAGGCGGAGGCACAGTCGCTGCGCGGGGTCGTCGGCGCCTCCGCCCGCCTGGTCGAGGACCGCGGCCGCACGCTCACCGTCGCGGTCGAGCTGGCCGACCACGCCGACGTCGCCGAGGTCCGCCGGACGCTGGAGGACCGGGTGGTCGCCCACGCCCGCCAGGCCGTCGACGACCCGGGACTGCCGGTCGACTTCGAGCTGCGGCCCGGCCGCCGCTCGGGCAGCCGCGGCCTGCGCTGAGCGGGCCGGGGCTCAGATGATCGAGCCGGGACGCCGCGACTCGCGGAGCACCCGCTGGAGGCGCTCGAGCAGGTTCTCCAGCGACTCCTCGAACTCCGCCACGGACTCGTCCTCGGACAACAGCGGCGACAGCCGCTCCACCAGTGGGTACTCGGCCAGCGACCGCTCCCCGGCGTCCGGGGCGCCCTCCGGGTCGTCCAGCGCCGTGATCGGCACCCCGAGCTGCGAGACCTCCAGCAGCAGGTGCCCGAGCAGGAAACTGGTGTACGCGCGGTAGGCGGCGACCGCGGCCCCGTTGCTGAACCCGGAACCGGTGAGGGCCTGGAGGAAGGACTCCAGCCAGCGCAGGCTGCGCAGCGGCGGTCGCACCCACGGCGCGGCCGGTGGCCGGGTGGCGATCAGCGGGAAGAGGGCCGGGTGGGCGAGGGCCATCCGCCGGACCCCGTGCGCCAGCCGCTGCAGGTAGTCCTGCCAGCCGTCCTGCGGCGCCAGGTACACCTCCGGGTCGCCGTACAGCTCGTCGACGACCAGCTCGACCACGCCGTCGAGCAGGTCCTCGCGGCCGGTGACGTGCCGGTACAGCGCCATGCCCTCGACGCCCAGGTGGGCACCCATCCGGCGCATGGTGAGCGCTTCGAGCCCGTGCTCGTCGATGAACTCGACGGCCGCGGCGAGCACCCGGCGCCGGTCGAGCGGCGTCCGGGCCGCTCCCGGCGGGGATGCGCGGAGCGCGCGCGTGTGTGGCTGCCCGTCCGTGGGCACGACCCCAGGGGGAGCAGCGTCGTCCGCCACGCCCGCCTCCCGTCGCCGTCCGCGCACCCGTTGTACGCCGCTCGGGCCGGACCGCGGGGGGTCACCGTCCCGGCGATCACCCGACACGCCGGTGTTTACGCCGTAAGCATGGCGGGCAATGAATCTCCAGCGCCTGCACGACGGTGCGCCAACGGACGGCGCTGCGGACCCGCAGCCCTCCCTCGACACTGGACAGGAGCAGCATGATCACCGAGACGCAGATCCAGCAGGTCATCGGCACCACCGCGGTCGACGCCGACGGCGACAAGATCGGCAAGGTCAGCGAGATCTACCTCGACGACGAGACCGGCCGTCCCGAGTGGGCCACGGTGCACACCGGCCTGTTCGGCACCAAGGAGACCTTCGTGCCGCTGGCCCAGGCCGACCTCTCGGGTGACACCCTGCGCTTCCCCTACGACAAGGCGAAGGTCAAGGACGCGCCCAAGATCGACACCGACGGTCACCTGTCGCCGCAGGAGGAGCAGGAGCTCTACAGCTACTACGGCCTCGGCTCGGGCACGGGCACCGAGACCACCACGCAGACGCAGACCACCACCGGGACCGCGGGCATGGCCGGCACCGCCGGTACCGCGGGTCTGGCCGGGACCGACCGCGACCGGGACGGGCGCGTCGATCACACCGGTGAGCCTGGTGTCGTCGGCCGGGACGTCTCCGGGCCGACCACCGATGAGGCGATGACCCGCTCGGAGGAGCGGCTGAACGTGGGCACCCGCACCGAGGAGGTCGGCCGGGCCCGGCTGCGCAAGTACGTGGTCACCGAGAACGTGACCGAGACG
>DASQXT010000390.1:0-6917 GCA_035639575.1 Geodermatophilus sp. | reverse complement strand
GGAGACCGGTCAGGGCCTCAACGCCGCGACCGGCGAGTACGTGGACCTCGTCGCCAACGGGATCATCGACCCCGCCAAGGTGACCCGCTCGGCGCTGCAGAACGCCGCCTCCATCGCGGCGCTCTTCCTCACCACCGAGGCCGTCATCGCCGACAAGCCGGAGAAGGCCGCTCCGGCCATGCCGGGCGGCGACGGCGGCATGGGCGGCATGGACTTCTGAGGAAGGACCCCGCTGCCCCCCACCGTTCGCAAGCTCACGGCGGGGCCCTGCAGCGGGGCCGTTCCAGTCCGTCACCTGCAGGGGCGGTCCCGCACTCGCGGGGCCGCCCCTGTCGGCGTTCCGGGGGTTCCTCCCGGCGAGATCGCCGATCTCGCCGGGAGGGTCAATCGCCCAGCAGCCAGCCGCACGGCTCCGCCAGCGCCTCGGCCTCCTCCGGACCCCAGGAGCCCGGCGCGTAGCGGTGCACCTGCGGAGGGCGCTGCTGCAACGGGGCGAACGCCCGCCACGCGTGTGCCAGGCCGTCGCTGCTGGTGAACAGCGACCGGTCGCCGACGAGCACGTCGTGCAGCAGGGACACGTAGGGCGGCAGCGGCGTCCCCCCGGGGACGTCGGCCAGCTGCAGCGTGGCCGTCGCCGTGGCGAGGGAGAGGTCGGGGCCGGGCTCCTTGGCGACGACCTGCAGGTCCACCGCGCCCGACCCCGACAGCGACAGGGACAGCACGTTGCCGTGGCCGGGGACGTCGGTGACCGGCCCGTCGGGACGGCGCAGCAGCAGGCTCACCCGCTGCTCGCTGGCGGCCATCCGCTTGCCGGTCCGCAGCACGAACGGGACGCCGTGCCAGCGGTCGGTGTCGACCCACATCCGGGCGGCGACGTAGGTGTCGGTCCGCGAGTCGTCGGCGACGCCCTCGATGTCGGTGTAGCCGTCGAACTGGCCGAGCACGACCTCGTCGGGGTCCAGGGGCCGGAAGGCGGCGAGCACGCTCTCGCGGGCCTCCTGCAGGTCGTCGGGCGACAGGCTGGCCGGCGGCTCCATCGCGACCTCGGCGGCGACCTGGAACAGGTGGGTGACCAGCATGTCGAGGGCGGCGCCGGTGGCGTCGTAGAACTCCGCGCGCTGGGCGACGTCGAGGTCCTCGGGGACGTCGATCTGCACCTGGGCCACGTGGTCGCGGTGCCACGCGTGCTGGAACAGGCCGTTGGCGAAGCGCAGCACGTGCAGGTCCTGGGTGCCCTCCTTGCCCAGGAAGTGGTCGATCCGGAAGACCTGGTCCTCGTCGAGCACGGAGTGCACCAGCTCGTCGAGCTCGTGGAAGCTCTCCGGCGAGGTGCCGTAGGGCTTCTCGTAGACGACGCGTGCGCCCTCGGTGAGCCCGTGCTGCCCCAGGGCGCGGGTCAGCTTCTGGAAGGCCGACGGCGGGACGGCCAGGTAGTGCACCAGCTGCGGGTCGCCGCTCAGCTCTCCGCGCGCCTCGCCGATGACGTCCAGCAGGCTGCCCGGGTCGGACTCCTCGAAGCCGCCGCCGGCGAAGCGCAGCCGCGCGGCGAACTCCTCCCACGGGCCCTGGTCGGGGTGCGGGCCGAACTCGGTGAGCGCGTCGTGCACCAGGTCGGCGAAGTCCACGTGCGAGACGTCGCCGCGGCCGTTGCCGACCAGCCGCCAGTCCTGCGGGAGCAGGCCGCGCTGGGCCAGCTCGAAGAAGGCCGGCAGCACCATCCGGCGGGACAGGTCACCGGTGGCGCCGAAGAGGACGAAGACGGTCGGGGGGAGGTCGGTCACGTGCTCTCCTCGCTGGCGCTCGTCGGGCCCGTGCCCGGCGGTGCTGTGCTCCTGCGTGACCTCGCAAGCTCGGTCACGCGGGTCGGTGTGCCCGCGATGTGGCGCTGTCACGCGTGCAGGCCGAGAGCCCGCCCCCGTGAACGGGAACGGGCCCTCGGCTGCGAGCCGGTTCAGCGGGTCGCGAGGCCGATCGTCGCGATCTCGCCGCCACGGGTGCTCTGCACGGTCACCTGCCGGATCTGCTGGGTGGGGCCGGGCCGCTGGCGCAGCTCCCACGCACCGAGCGTGTCGACCGTCGCCGTGCCGAGGTACACCGGCGTGGCACCGCTGGTGTTCCAGATGACGACGCGGGTCTGCGGCGACAGGACGCCGGCAGCGCCGTCGAGCAGCGACGTCCCGCTGATCCGCAGCTCCGAGCCGACCCGGTGCCGACCCGTGCCCGTGAGGACGTCCTTCGCGACGTCGACGGTCACGTCGACCGTGTCGGTCGGGGCCGCCGACCCGTCGGCCGGGGTGGGGCCGGTGACCGTCAGCCGCAGGACCACCGGGCTGGTGTCGGCGACGACCGGCCGGGAGCCGGCTCCGGTGGGGATGGTCAGCACGGGTGCGGAGACGGTCGGCCTGGCCGTGTCGGCACCGGCGATGGTGAGCGGCCGGCCGCTCACCTGGGTCCAGGCGAAGGACGCCGCCCCGGTGGAGCCGCTGCCGTCCAGCACCGTGCTGCCCACGCCGGTGGTGACGGCGGCGCTCGTGGACGCGACGACGGCGTCGGTGACCACGGGGGCGGGCGGGGTGGTGCCACCGCCTCCGGTGCCACCGCCGGTGTCCACGACCGGCGGCACGTCCGGCCCGGGCTCGACCGGCGGCAGGCCCACGGGGCTCGCCTCGCCGCCACGGACGGTCACCGGGACGGTGGCCTTCGTCCGGCCGTCGGAGACGGTGACCGTCGCCGGCGGGGCGTTGACCGCGAAGGTCCCGGCGCCGCCGGGCAGCGCACCGAAGCCCTCGACGCTGAGCTCCCCGCCGCTGACCGTGCTGGCGTCGACGACGAGGTTCGTGCCGTCGTACTCCGCCTTGCCCACCGTGATGCCGCTCAGCGGGATGGTCGTGGTGCTCACCGGGTCGTCCCCGATGTTGCGGACGACGACCTCGGTCGGTGCCGAGGCGCCCTGCGCCAGCGCGATGCGGGCGTACCGGCGGGTCGTGCCGTCGTCGTACTCCATGGGGGTGGTGGCGAAGCGGCCCTCCTGGCCCACGACCTCCAGCTGGGTGCCGCGGCTGGTCGCGAAGACGTCGACGTAGCCGCCGTTCACGACGGCCCGGTCGCCGGTCACACCCGTGTTGGTGGCGATCTTGCCGCTGACCGTGAACTGGTCGGTCTCCAGGCTCAGCCCCCCACCGGAGACGGAGAACCTGTTGTAGCCGGTCGGGCTGCCCGTCACGGTGTGCGGGACGTCCGGGTTGCCCACGTAGCCGGCCGGGGCGCCGGAGTCCCACATCAGGAAGGGCCCGAAGTTGCCCCGGAGGGCGACGGTGAAGTTCCCGACCGAGGGGGCGATGTCCTCGACGATCCGGCCGTCGCCGGAGGCGTCGGTGTCGATGGTGAGCTCGCCGAAGGGGTGCTTGAAGGTGAGCGTGCTGTTCGGGGTGGCGTCGCGGACCACCACGCGCGTGCGGGCGAAGACGACCTGGTCGCCGTTCTGCACCACGTCGTTGGCCCAGGCGGCCTCGAGGCCGAGGGTGAGCACCGCGCGACCCCCGCCGGGGAGGTCCAGCTCGGCACCGGCCAGCTGGTAGAAGAACTCCCCCGGGAAGTTGTCCGGGTACGAGATCGGCGCCTCCGGGTCGGGCACCTCGTCCGGCAGGAGCCCGCAGAGCGGGTTGTCCAGGTCGAGGCAGGGCTCGAGCCGGATCTGCTGGTTGCCCGGACGGCTGTCGCCGTACCAGGAGGGGAAGCCGTGGTCGGCGTTCACGGGTCCGACCTCGACGAGGCCGCCCGGGTTCTTCACGGTGATCTGCGTGACCGCGGAGGCCGTCGTCGCGGCGGTCAGGGGGAGGGCGACCGCGGCCGCGACGGCGATGGCCCGTCTGCCCGGGCGTCGGCGTCGTGTCGGGGTCCCGGGGGCCACCCCAGCGGTGGCCCCCGTCCGGCTGGGGACGTTCATCGTCTTCCTCCTGTGCGCAGGCGCCGTGCCCACTCCTCCAGCGGGCCGGCCTCGTGGAGGTCACGGTCGTCGCACGGCGGCGGGCCTGGCAGCCGAGCGGAGGGGGAGCGGATCCCCCCAATCCGGGGGCGCGTCCGGTCCGCGTCGGCGGCGGCCGGGGCGGGTAGGCGGCTGCCGTGGCGGTGGTCATCGGGACGTCGGGCTGGCAGTACCGCGACTGGCGCGGCCGCTTCTACCCGCCCAAGCTGCCCCAGCGGCTGTGGCTGGAGCACCACGCGGAGCACTTCGCCACCGTCGAGAGCAACAACGCCTTCTACCGGCTGCCCGAGCGGACCACCTTCGAGGCCTGGCGGGAGCGCACGCCCGCCGACTACCGGTGGGCGGTCAAGGCCAGCCGGTTCCTCACCCACGTCAAGCGGTTGCGCGACCCCGGGGAGCCGGTCGCCCGGCTGGTGGACCGGGCGGCCGGCCTCGGCGACCGGCTCGACGCCGTCCTGCTGCAGCTGCCGCCCACGCTGAAGGCCGACCCCGACCTGCTGCGCGAGTGCCTCGCGCAGTTCCCGGCCGGTGTGCGCGTCGCCGTCGAGCCGCGGCACGACTCCTGGTGGACCGACGAGGTCCGCGCGCTGCTCGAGCGCTACGGCGCGGCGCTGTGCTGGGCCGACCGGGCCGAGCGGCCGGTCGCGCCGCTGTGGCGCACCGCCGACTGGGGGTACCTGCGCCTGCACACGGGGGCCGAGGGCTGGGCCTACCGCCCGGAGACGCTGCAGGCGTGGGCCGAGCGGCTGGCGGACACCTACGGCGACTCCGACGTCCTCGTGTACTTCAACAACGACCCCGGGGGTGCGGCGGTCACCGACGCCGTGGTCTTCGCCGAGGCGGTGCGCCGCACGGGGCGGACGCCGACCCGCGTGCCCACCGCCGACCAGGCCAGCGGCCGGGCCTGGGCGCCTCCGGAGGCTCCGCAGGCCGGGACGCCGTGACACCGTCGTCCGGCCGGACGACGCCGCGGGCAGGTGCGGTGCCCGGGCCTCGGGGACCCTGCCGGTCCCCACCCGTCACGACCGGACGGTCGGCTCAGTCGTCGTCCGAGCCGTGGCGCCCGTCGTCGGAGCTGCGCCCGGCCTCGCGCTCGGCCTCGCGGGCCTGCTCCGCGGCCTCGCGTGCCTGCCGTTCGGCCTGCTCGGCGGACTCCCGGGCCTGTCTCTCGGCGGTCTCCCGGGCCTGGCGCTCGGCCTGCTCCGCGGCCTCCCGTGCCACGCGCTGGGCGTCCTCGGTCGCCTTGCGGGCCTCCTCCTCGGCGTCCTCGGCGGCCTTGCGCGCTTCGCGCTCGGCCTCCCGGGCCTGCTCCTCCGCCGCGCGGGCCTGCTCGTCGGCGGCACGCTGGGCCTCGCGGGCCTGCTCCTCGGTGTCCCGCGCGGCCTCGCGGGCCTTCCGCTGCGGGGTGTCGGAGTCGTCGGTCCCGGCCGCGCCGTCGGCGTCGTCGGAGGAGTGGGTGCGGGAGTCGTCGGTCCCGGCCGCGTCGTCGACGTCGTCGGGGTCGTCGTCGGGGGAGTGGGTGCGGGAGTCGTCGGTCCCGGTGGTGTCGGTACCGGGGTCGTCGCTCTCGTCGGCGTCGTCGGGGGAGTGGGTGCCGGGATCGTCGGTCCCGGTCACGTCGTCGGGCGAGTCGGTACCGGAGCCGTCGGTCTCCGTGGCGTCGTCGTCCGCGGAGTCCGGCAGGTCGAACGGGGACACGACCTCGACGGCGCCGGCGACCACGTCCTGCACCGGCGTGGGGAGGACACCGGCGGCGCCGGCGCCGGTCACGCCGACGACGGCGATGCCCAGGCCGGCCACGGCCTGGCTGACGGTGGAGGCGGCGGCCACCTTGGCGGCGAGCGCACCGAGGGCTTCGACGACGAACACGCAGGACTCCGGACGGGTGGGGAGCGACCGGCCGGGTGGGCGGTCGGTGTGACCATCGGCACACCCGGCGGCGGCTTGAGGCGGACCACCCGTCCGGGTGGCGTCACCCCAGCACGTGCGGGTCCTCCCGGAACGCCACGCCGAGCTGGTCGGCGGCCCGGCCGAGAACCGACTGGACGGCGAGGGTGTCGGCCAGGGGCATCACGGCGCTCTCGGTCTGCCCGGCCCGCAGGCACTCGGTCACCTCGGCGAACTCGTGGCTGTAGCCGGTGCCCGTCGGCGGCAGCGTGATCTCCTCCGGATCGGCACCGGCGCGGTGCAGCACGATGGTCCGCGGGTGGTGGAAGCGGGGCAGGACGTCGATCCAGCCGGCGGTGCCGAACACCCGCGCCTGCCCGGGCGTCGGGTACCGCAGCGAGGCCGTCAGCGTGGCCGACCGACCGTCGGCGTACCCCAGCAGCAGCGCGGCCTCGGCGTCGACGCCGGTGGGGAACAGCGAGCCGGTCGCGGTGACCGTGTCCGGGTCGCCGAGCAGCATCTGCGCGAACGAGACGACGTAGACGCCGACGTCGAGCAGCGCGCCGCCGCCGAGGTCGTGGGCGAACAGCCGGTCGGCGGGGTCGTACTCGCGGGCCACGCCGAGGTCGGCCTGCACCGAGCGGACCTCGCCGATCGCGCCGTCGACGACCAGCTCGCGCAGCCGGACGACGACCGGCTGGAACCGCGTCCACATCCCCTCCATGACGAAGACGCCACGTTCCCGGGCCCGCTCGACGACCTCCCGCGCGCCCTGGGTCGTGGCCGTGAAGGTCTTCTCGACCAGCAGCGCCTTGCCCGCGTCGATCGCGGCGAGGGCGACCGCGTGGTGCTGGGGGTGCGGTGTGGCCACGTACAGCACGTCGACGTCGGGGTCGGCCAGGACGTCGGCGTAGGAGCCGTGCGCCCGCTCGAGCCCGTGCCGCTCGGCGAACGCCGCCGCGCGCCGTGCCGACCGGGAGGCGACCGCGACCGGCCGGGCGCCGGGCACGTGCGCGAAGTCGGCCATCACGCTCTCGGCGATGCG
>DASQXT010000389.1:0-4022 GCA_035639575.1 Geodermatophilus sp. | reverse complement strand
CGTCGCTGTGGTCGTGGGGACGCCCCACGGCGCACGACCTCCCCACGGAGCGTCCGCAGGACCCGGTCCGGGAGCCCGACACGGCGCACCGGCCCACGCGGACCTCGTCGCCCGGTCCACCTCCCGCCGTCGGTGTGACGGCTGCGCACCGCGCTCCGGCCGGTGCGACGCGCGCCGGCGCGGCACCGTCGCCGTCCGGGGAGCTCGCGTACAGGCAGGCGTCCGGCCCGTCCGGTCGACCCGGGTCACACCCCGACCCGGATCGCAGCACCCCGCTGCGCCTCCCCCTCGAGACGACAGGAGTCCCATCCGTGGCACAGCTCGACAACGTCATCGCCGACCTGCTCGCGATCGAGGGCGCCAGTGGCGCCGCGATCGTCGACATCGACAGCGGCATGGCCCTGGCAACCGGTGGCACCCCCGGGTTCGACCTGAACGTCGCGGCCGCCGGGAACTCGAACGTGGTGCGGGCCAAGCTGCGCACCATCCAGGACCTCGAGCTGAAGGACGAGGTCGAGGACATCCTGATCACGCTGCAGGGCCAGTACCACCTGATCAACGTGCTCAAGGGCCAGGCCAACACGGGTCTGTTCATCTACCTCGTGCTCAACCGCGTGACCGCCAACCTGGCGCTGGCGCGGCACAAGCTGCGGGCCGTGGCGGCCACCGTCAGCGTCTGAACAAGGACCCCCTTGCCCCCACCTGGTGACGTACTGGAACGGCCCCCTTGCAGGGGCCCGCGCCGAGCGTCAGCGAGGGGTGGGGGGCAAGGGGGTCCTTTTTCAGGCGGCGGTGGCGGCCTCGACGATCCGCTCGCGCACGGCGTCCACGGCCAGCTCGGAGGTGTCGATCCAGCGGGCCACACGGCCGTCGGCCACGATGCCGACGCGGTCGCAGCACTCGGCCAGCTCGTCGGGGTCCACCGACACCACGACGACCGACGTCCCGTGCGCCGTGGCCTCGTCGAGCAGCTGGCGCACCTGCTGGCGGGCGCGGACGTCCAGGCCGCGGGTGGGCTCGTGCAGCACGACGACGTCCTGCGCCGAGGCCATCCAGCGGGCCAGCGCGAGCTTGTGCTGGTCGCCGCCGGACAGGGCGCCGAAGACGGTGCGGATGCTCAGCGTCTTGACGTCGAGCCGGTGCACGGTCCGGATCACGCCGCGCAGCGAGGCGATCTCGCTGCGGACGTCGGTGAGCGCACCCCACGGTTCCCGCGTCAGCGTGCGGGCGATCGTCTCGCCGGGGTCGACCCCGTAGGCGTCGTCGTCGGGCCGGTAGGCGGGCAGCCGCAGCGCCGCCTCGTCCGCCGTGCAGTCCAGCGACCGCGGCTCGCCGTGCAGGACCAGCTCGTCGCTCAGCGCCGGCAGCTCCCCGGTCAGGGCGCCGGCGATCTCCTGCACCCCCGAGGACCGGTGCCCGGTCAGCCCGACCACCTCGCCCTGGCGCAGCAGCAGGTCGACCCCCTCGACCCGGCCGGGCACCCGCAGGTTGCGCACCCGCAGGGCCACGTCGCCGTCGACGGGGGCCGGCCACGTCGAGGCGCGCGCCGGGGTGTCGTCCCCGGCGGACCGCGCCGGGGCCGAGGCCACCCGGGGCGCCGGCAGCGACACCGGCTCGCCCACGGTCTCCGCCGCCAGCCGGACCGGGTCCAGGTCCTCCGCCGGGCTGTCCAGGGCGATCACGCCGTCGCGCAGCACGAGCACCCGGTCGACCACGGCGAGCATCTCGGGCAGCCGGTGGCTGATGTAGAGGACGCCGCGGCCCTCCAGGCTCAGCCGCCCGGCGACCGCGTGCAGCCGGCCGACCTCCACGGGCAGCAGCGCCGCCGACACCTCGTCGAGCACGACGAGCCGGGTCTCCTCGGCGAGCACCCGCGCGGTCTCCACCAGCCCGTGCACGAAGTGCGGGAGCTCGCCGACGAGGGTGTCCGGGTCGACGTCGAGCGTGACCTCGGCGAGCAGCGCCCGCGCCCGCTCGCGCAGCTCGGCCTGCGGGCGGTCGGCCAGCAGCGTGCCGCGGAAGACCGCCTGCGCGACGGTCAGCCCGGGGTCGATCCGGACCAGCTGCTCGACCACGCCGACGCCGAGGTGGCGGGCGTCGTCCGCCGACAGCGGCGCGTACGGGTGGCCCTGCAGCGTCATGAGGCCCGCGTCGGCCGGGGTGATGCCGGCCAGGATGTCCCCGAGGGTCGACTTGCCCGCGCCGTTGCTGCCGACGAGCCCGACGATCTCACCCTCGGCGACGCTGAAGGACACGTCCCGCAGGACGCGCCGGGCCCCGAACGACTTCCTCAGGCCCTCGACCTGCAGCAGCGTCATGGACGGGCGGGCCTCCCCCGAACAGGCCCCGACCCCCGGGTCGGAGACCGAGCCGTCAGCGTCCTCGCGACGCTGTGTCACCGTCTCGATGCTACCCACTCCGGGGATCGCCCACGCCTGGCGGACGGCGGTCACGGACGCCCCCGCGGTCCGGTGACGTGCTGGTACGGCCTCCCTGCAGGGTCCCGCCGCGAGCCTGCGAGGGGCGTGGGGCAGGGAGGTCCTTCCACTTCACGCGTGCAGCCACACCGCCGCGTCGTCCGGCAGGACCCCGCCCGCGGTGTCCGCGCTGGCCAGGAGCACGCGGCCCTCGGGGAGCGGCACCGGGGCGCCGGAGAGGTTGAGCAGGCACACCAGCCCGCCGGGACGGCGGAACGCCAGGCAGCCGTCGGGTGCCGGCAGCCAGTCGAGGTCCTCGCCGGCGAAGGCGGGGGAGGTGCGCCGCAGGGCGAGCGCTGCCCGGTACAGCGACAGCACCGAACCGGGGTCGTCCTCCTGGGCGGCGGCGGTCAGGGACTCCCAGCCCTCGGGCATCGGCAGCCAGGTGTCGGCGCGCGAGGAGAAGCCGTAGGACGGCGCGGTGCCCGACCACGGCACCGGGATGCGGCAGGCATCGCGACCGCGCTCGGTGTGCCCGGACCGCTCCCAGATCGGGTCCTGCAGCGCCTCGTCGGGCAGCTCGACGTCGGGCATGCCGAGCTCGTCGCCGTTGTAGAGGTAGGCCGCGCCGGGCAGGGCCAGCTGCAGCAGCGCCGCCGCCCGCGCCCGCCGGGTGCCCTGCGCGCCGCCGCCGTAGCGGGAGACGTGCCGGGGGCGGTCGTGGTTGGACAGCACCCAGCAGGCCGGCGCCGGCGTCCCGGCCACGGTGGCCAGCGAGTGGACGACGGCGTCGCGCAGCTCGTCGACGTCCCAGTCAGCCGTCAGCAGCTTGAAGTTGAACGCCAGCTGCAGCTCGTCCGGGCGCAGGTACCGGGCGAGCCGGTCGTCGTCGGAGACCCACACCTCGCCGACCGCCATCGTGCCGGGGTAGGCGTCGAGCACCCGCCGGACGTGCCGGTGCACCTCGTGCACGCCGTCCTGGTCGAAGCGCAGGTCCGCCGGGCCGCCGTCGGCCAGCAGCCCGGTGTCCTCGTGCGGCTGCATGTCCGGCAGCCCCGCGGGCTTGGCCATGCCGTGGGCGACGTCGATGCGGAAGCCGTCGACGCCGCGGTCGAGCCAGAAGCGCAGCGTCGCCTCGAGGTCGGCGAGCACCTCGGGGTCGGTGAAGTCCAGGTCGGGCTGCTCGGGCGCGAAGATGTGCAGGTACCACTGGCCGTCCGCCACCCGGGTCCAGGCCGGCCCGCCGAAGACCGAGGGCCAGTTGTTCGGCGGCTCCGCGCCGTCCGGGCCGCGGCCGTCGCGGAACAGGTACCGGGCGCGCTCGGGCGACCCCGGGGCGGACTCCAGCGCGGCCTGGAACCACTCACGGTCGTGCGAGCTGTGGTTCGGCACGAGGTCGACCGTGACCCGCAGCCCCAGCCCGTGCGCGTCGCTGAGCAGGGCGTCGAACGCGTCGAGGTCGCCGAAGAGCGGGTCGACCCCGCGGGGGTCGGCGACGTCGTACCCGTGGTCGGCCATCGGGGACGGGTAGAACGGCGTGATCCACAGCGCGTCGACGCCGAGCGTGCTCAGGTATCCCAGCCCGGCCCGGATACCGGCGAGGTC
>DASQXT010000388.1:0-2190 GCA_035639575.1 Geodermatophilus sp. | reverse complement strand
GCGTTCCTCGCCGAGGTCGCCCGGGTGGCCGGACGGCGGTTCGTGGCCGCGCCGGACACCGACTTCGCCGCGGTCCGCGAGCGGCGGCTGGACGCCCTGGGCGACCTGGTCGCCGAGCACGCCGACACCGACGCGCTCTGGCGGCTGCTCGAGGACGGCGTCCCCGACGGTCTGCCGGTGCTCCCGCCCGGGAACGCGCTCGGCCCGCGGTGAGGCCGGCCGACGGGGGTGCCGGAGGCGGTTGACCCGTCTCTCCGGCCGGATGGAGACTCGTCGCCTCGTGGAGGGAGCCCGGCGATGTCGTGGAACCTCAAGGGCAGCTACGCGGAGACCTGCTCCTGCGAGCTCATGTGCCCCTGCAACCTCTCGTTCGACCACGGCGCCACGTACGACTACTGCCGGGCGACCCTGGCCTTCGACATCCGCGAGGGCGAGGTGGACGGCACCGACGTCCGGGGCCGCAAGGTCGTGGCGATCATCGACACCCCGAAGGTCATGACCGACGGCAACTGGCGGCTGGGGATGTTCGTCGACGACCAGGCCACCGACGAGCAGTTCGACAAGCTGGTCAAGGTCTTCGGCGGCCAGCTCGGGGGGCCGATGGAAGCGCTCGCCCCGCTGGTGGGCGAGATCGTCGGCGTCGAGCGGGCGGCGATCGACATGCGGGACGACGGGCTGCTGCACAGCGTGCGCGTCGGCGACGCGATCGACTTCGAGGTCCAGGACATCGTCCCGTTCGGGTCCGAGGACGGGCGGCCGGTCCGCTTCGACGGCATGTTCCACCCGGCCGGGTCGAACCTCACGATGGCCGAGGCCCGGCGCTCGCGCATCAACGCGTTCGGCATCGAGTACGAGGGCAAGACCGGCCTGTCCACCGCCGAGTTCTCCTGGTCCGCCTGATCCGGTGGGCGTCGGGGCGCCGGAGCGCGCGGCCGGAGGCGGCCTCGGGCCCGCCTTCGCCGCCGTCCGCGTCCGGCTGGGGCTGGTCGTCGCGCTGTTCGCCCTCGCCGTCGCCAGCTGGTGGTGGACGGCCCGGCAGATGCGGGGCATGGACGACGGCCCGTGGACCGGCCTGGGCACGCTGGGCTGGTTCCTCGGCGTCTGGGTCGTGATGATGGCCGCGATGATGTTCCCGTCGGTCGCACCGACGGTCGCGCTCTACTCGCGCATGACCCGCCGGCGGTCGCCGGTCTCGCCCCTGCTGTTCGTGACGGGCTACCTGGTGACGTGGGCGGCCGCCGGCCTGGTCGCGTTCGGGCTCCTGACCGTCCTGGACCGGCTCGCGGGCGACGTCCTCGCGTGGGACCGCGCGGGCCGGTGGGTCGCGGGCGCCACGCTCGTCGTCGCGGCGGTCTACGAGCTGACCCCGCTCAAGGACGTCTGCCTCGGGAAGTGCCGCAGCCCGCTGGGCTTTCTGCTCGGCTCCTGGCGGGACGGCCCGTCCGGCGCGGTGCGGATGGGCGCGAAGCACGGTGCCTGGTGCGTCGGCTGCTGCTGGGCACTGATGGCGTCGCTGTTCGCGCTGGGTGTCATGAGCATCGCCTGGATGGCCTTCGTCGCCGCCCTGATCGCCGTCGAGAAGACCGTGCCGTGGCGCCGGGTGGCCACCTACGGGACGGCGGCCGTGCTGTTCGCCCTCGGCGTGCTCCTGCTGGCCGCGCCCGGCGCCGTCCCGGGCCTGACCGTCCCGGACAGCGGCCCGACGGACGTGATGGAGCCGATGGGCTCCTGACCCGTCCCCCTCCCCGGCGTGTTCAGCCCTCGGCGAGCCGGGCCCGCACGTCCTCCGGCCAGGGCGTCGAGCGCCCGTCGGCGAGGGCGACGTAGGTGGTGCGGACGACGCAGCAGACCCGCTCCCCGACGCGGACGGTGGACCGGACCGTCACGCTGGTGCGGCCTACCCGCTCCGTCTCGGCGTCCACCGTGACGGTGTCGCCCCACCGGGCCGGCGACGCCCAGTCCAGGGAGCTGGCCTTGACCATCGGGTCGATGCCCCGGGCGACCAGGTCCTCCCAGGGCAGGCCGTGCGCCGCCCACCAGAGGTAGGAGGCCTCGTCGGCCCAGGTCAGGTAGTGGGCGTTGAAGACGACGCCCTGCTGGTCGCACTCGACGTACCGGACCGGGGAGCTCCACTGTGCGGGCACGGAGGGGCACGCTAGCCGGGTTACGGTGCACCCGTGGACACCGCTC
>DASQXT010000387.1:0-5774 GCA_035639575.1 Geodermatophilus sp. | reverse complement strand
CGCGGCTTCCTCGCCGTCCTGCTGTTCCTGGTGCTGGTGGCGGTCGGCCTGCCGCTGCTGGCCGGCGGTCGCGGCGGCCTAGGCGTGTTCGCCGGACCGACGGCCGGCTACCTGCTCAGCTGGCCGGTGGCCGCGTTCGTCATCGGGTGGCTGACCGAGCGCGCCTGGGACCGGTACAACGTCCTGCGCGGCACGCTGATCCACGTCCTGGGCGGCATCGTCGTCATCTACGCCGTGGGCGTGCCGGTGCTCAAGGCGGTCGCCGGGCTGTCGTGGACCGCGGCGTTGACCAGCGGCGCCCTCCCGTTCCTCCCGGGTGACCTCTTCAAGGCCTTCGTCGCCGCGGCCATCGCCGACGTCGTGCGGCGCAGCTACCCGGTCATCGAGCGTCCACGCCGGGCCGCCGGCACCCGGTGAGGTTCCGCCGTGCCGGTGCCGCGCCCGCGGTGGACGACGTCGCCGACCCGGGGCGCGGCATCGAACTGCGCGGGGTCGGGCACCGGTACGGCGACCGGGTGGTGCTCGAGGGCGTCGACCTTCGGCTGACCGAACCGCGGGTCGGCGTGGTCGGCGCCAACGGGTCGGGCAAGAGCACCTTCGCCCGGCTGCTCAACGGCCTGGTGGTGCCCACCGACGGGCAGGTGCTGGTGGACGGGCTGGACACCCGCACGCAGGCGCGCGCGGTGCGCCGCCGGGTCGGGTTCGTCTTCCAGGACCCCGACGCGCAGATCGTGCACCCGACCGTCGCCGAGGACGTCGGCTACGGGCTGGAGAACCAGGGGGTGCCGCCGGACGAGCGCGCCACCCGGGTCGCCGAGGTGCTGGAGCGCTACGGCCTGGCCGGGCACGCCGACCACCCGGCGCACCTGCTCTCCGGCGGGCAGAAGCAGCTGCTCGCGATCGCCGGGGTGCTGGTCATGCGGCCGGCCCGGATCGTGTTCGACGAGCCGACGACGCTGCTGGACCTGGTGAACGCCCGCCGGGTCGCCGAGCTGATCGCCGGGCTCGAGCAGCAGGTCGTCGTGGTGACCCACCAGCTGGACCTGCTCGAGGGCTTCGACCGGGTGCTGGTGGTCGACGGCAGCCGGGTCGTCGAGGACGCTCCCCCGGGTCCGGCGGTGGCCACCTACCGCGCGCTCATGGAGCACCGGTGACCGTCGCGCTGTACGTGCCGGTGGCCAGCCCCGTGCACCGGCTGCCGGCCGGGGTCAAGCTGCTGTGCCTGGCCGCGCTCGCCGTCCTGCTCTTCGCCCGGCCGACGCTGACGGTGGCCGGCGCCGCGCTCGCGGGCACGCTCGTCGTGGGGCTGGGCGTGGCCCGGCTGCCGGCCGCCGTGCTCGCCCGGCAGGCCTGGGCGCTGCGGTGGTTCCTGCTCGCCCTCCTCGTCGTGCACGCGCTGACCACCGACGTGGCCTCCGGTGCGCACACCGTGCTGCGGCTGCTCACCCTGGTGCTGGCGGCGGCGGTGGTGACGGCGACGACGCGGGTGACCGAGATGGTGGCGGTGGTCGAGTGGCTCTGCGCACCGCTGCGGCTGGTCGGCGGGCGGCCACAGCGGGTGGGCCTGCTCATCGCGATGGCGCTGCGCTTCATCCCGGTGCTGGTCGAGCGGGCCGACCGGATCCGCGCCGCGCAGGCGGCCCGGGGCGGTGCGCCCCGGGGGGTGCGGGCGCTGCGGACGACGGTCGCCCCGCTGCTCGTGCAGCTGCTGCAGATGGCCCACGACGTGAGCGAGGCGCTGGACGCGCGGGGGGCGGACGACGTGCCGGCGCACCGGCCGAGGAGGGCGTGATGGACGGCGGCGTGCTGACCGGGATCTGGCTGACGTCGGAGGCGGCCGCGCCGATGCGGCGGGTGCCCTCGGCCCGGCTGCTCACCGGGCGCGGGCTGGAGGGTGACCGCTACGCGCTGGGCGGCGGGACGTGGGCGCAGTACCCCGACCTGGAGAAGCAGCTGACGTTGATCGACGCCGCGGACGTCGCCGCGGTCGCCGCCGAGGTGGGCGTGCCGCTGACCCCGGGTGACACCCGCCGGAACCTGGTGACCGCGGGCATCGACCTGCCGGCGCTGGTGGGCCGCTGGTTCGCCGTCGGCGACGCCCTGCTGTTCGGGGCGAAGCGCTGTCCGCCGTGCACGCACCTGGAGCGGCTGACCGGCGCCCGGCTGGTCAAGGCGATGGTGCACCGCGGCGGCATCAACGCGGCGGTCTTCTCCGGGGCGCCCGTCGCGGAGGGTGCCGTGGTGCGGCCGGTGTCCGAGGAGGAGGCCGCGCGGCGGGGCGCGCCCACCGGCGCCGACCGCCCGGTGGCGCGGATCGTCAACGGCTGACCCCCGGGACGTCCCCCCTGCCCCGGTTGTGGACAGGGGCGGAGCGTCGGGGAACCGGGCGGTTCCCAGGTCCGTCGAACAGGTGTGGACGGACTCCGGACGCTGCTCAACCTGGTGTGGCTGGTCCTGCACGGCTGGCTGCTCGCCCTCGCCTACGCGCTGGCCGGGCTGATCGCCTGCCTGCTGGTCGTCACCATCCCCTTCGGGATCGCCGCCTTCCGCCTCGCCGGCTTCGTCGTGTGGCCCTTCGGCCGGACGACGGTGCGCGCGCCCGGCGCCGGGGTGGCCTCGGCCGTGGGCAACCTCGTGTGGTTCCTCGTCGCCGGCTGGTGGCTGGCGCTGGTCCACGTCCTGGCGGGCATCGCCTTCTGCGCGACGATCATCGGCATCCCGTTCGGGATCGCCTCGTTCAAGCTGGCCGCGGTGGGGCTGTTCCCGCTGGGCAAGCGGGTCGTGGAGACCGTGCCGCCGCGAGACTGGCTGCACGCGGGCAGCGGCGTGGTGCACGGCGCACCGGTCCGCTGAGTCGGTCGGCTCAGTCGCAGGCCTCGACAACCATCGCGACGCCCTGGCCGCCACCGACGGCGATCGCCGCCAAGCCGAGCCGCCCGCCGGGGCGGCGGACGAGCTGGGAGAACAGCCGGACGGCGAGGACGGCACCCGACGCGCCCCACGGGTGGCCGAGCGCGAGCGCTCCTCCCTCGGGGCAGACCCGCGCCGGGTCCAGGCCCAGCTCGGCGCAGCAGGCGAGCACCTGCCCGGCGAACGCCTCGTTGAGCTCGACGACGTCGATCTCCTCCAGGGTCACCCCGGCCCGGTCGAGCGCCAGCCGGGTGGCGGGCACGAGGCCGCGCCCCGGCCGGCCGGGGTCCACCCCGGCCGTCGCGGCGGCGAGCACGCGCAGCCCCGGGACGCCGAGCCGGCGGTGCGTGGCGGCGTCGACCACGGTGACCAGCGCGGCGCCGTCGTTGACGCCGCAGGAGTTGCCGGCCGTCACGGTGCCCTCGGGCCGGAAGGCGGGACGCAGCCGGGCCAGCCGCTCGGCGGTCAGCCGGGCGCGGGGGCGGTCGTCGCGGGTGACGCCGCCGACAGGGAGGAGCTCGGCGTCGAAACCCCCGACCTGCTGGGTGGCGACGGCCCGGGCGTGCGAGCGCGCCGCGTACCGATCCTGGTCCGCACGGGTGACACCGCAGTCGCGGGCGAGCAGGTCGGCCGCCGGCCCCATGTCCGGGTCGCCGAGGGCGGCCGGCGCGAACGGTGCCCGCTCGTAGCGCACCGGCTGCCCTCCGGCCTCCGGGGGCCAGGAGCGCCACGGCGCGGTCGAGGCCGACTCGGTGCCCCCGGCGAGCACCGCCCCCCGCTCGGTGCGCACGATCGCCGCCGCCACGGCGATCGCCGCCAGTCCGCTGCCGCACTGCCGGTCGACGGTGAGCCCGGGCACGGAGACGGGCAGGCCGGCCTGCAGCGCCGCCACCCGGGCCACGTTCCCGCCGGGACCGGTGCAGTTGCCGAGGACGACGTCACGGACGTCCCCGGGGGCGATCCCGTGGCCGGCGAGCCGGTCGGCGAGGGCGGTGACGAGCGGAGCGGCGAGGTCCGGCGCGGTCAGGCGGGCCAGCGACCGGCCGGCCGTACCGATCGGCGTCCGCAGCGCCTCCACGAGCACCGGCGCGTCGGCGGCGCCGCTCACGGACGGACCGCCGGCGGGAGCGACCCGGAGGCCGCCAGCGCGGCGAGCACGGCCCGGTCGACCTTGCCGCCGGGCGTGAGCGGGAACGCCCGGGCGTACAGCCACCGGTGCGGCCGCTGTGCCGGGGCCAGGCCGGTGCGTGCGGCGGCCCGGGCGGCCGGTAGGAGCTCTGGGTCCGGGAGCACGGCGGTGACGACCGCACCCAGGCGCGGGTGCGGCACCCCGACCACCACGACGTCCCCGCCGGTGGCGCGGCGCAGCACCGACTCGACGTCGTCGACCAGCACCGTCGCACCGGCGGTGACGACCGCATCCGAGCCGCGGCCGTGGACGGTGAGCGCCTGCCCGTCGAGGTCGCCGCGGTCGCCGACGGTGGCGAACCCGTCGCCGGACCGCTCGAACGGGCCGTCGGCGCCGTCGTAGCCGAGCGAGAGCCAGGGCGAGCGCACCCACAGCCGGCCGGCGCGCACCTCCGCCGTCACGCCGGGGAACAGCCGCAGGTCGTCCTCGGCACTACCCCACGCGACGAAGGAGAGCTCCGCTGCTCCGTAGTAGTGGTGCACCGCGGCGCCGGCCGCGGTGGCGCGGTCGGCCACCTGCCGGGCCAGCCGGTCGCCGGCGACGACGACGGTGCGGCCGCGCAGGTCGGCTCCCGCGGTCAGGGCGGCGACGAGCCCAGCGGGCGTCAGGTGCGCGTGCGTGGCCTGCTCGGGCGAAGCGACCACGGTGGCGCCGACGCAGCGGGCGTGCACGACCGCGAAGAGGTTCATGGTCGCCGCGAGGGGGCCCGGGACCCACACGCGGGCACCGGCGCCCAGGCCGGCCAGCCGGGAGACGTGCGGGAACGACCCGGTCCACGAGGTGGGGGTGCGGACGACGGCCCGCGCCGGGCCGGTGGTGCCCGACGTCCGCAGGGCGACGAGGTGTCCGCGCTCGGAGGCGGTGAAGAAGGCCGCGACGGGGTCCGCCGCGGCGGAGACGTCGACGACCGGAGGGCGCGACCCCGACGGGGTGGTCACGAGGCGGCGGGCTCGTCGATGTAGCGGCCCAGGAAGGCCTTCTCCGCCGGGGTGAGCCGCCGGGGCCGGTCGATGGCGAAGTCGAAGGGCACCAGCAGGGTGCTGCCCGTGACCGCCCGGCGCCCGTGGTCGAACAGTTCGTAGTGGCAGGTGAAGGCGGCGGCCCGGATGCCGGACACCCAGATCTGCACGTCGAGCGGGTCGCGGGAGTAGACCACCGGCAGCCGGTACTGGACGTCGTGGGCGGCGACGACGGTCCCCCGCCGCAGGCCGGTCTGCTCCTCCAGCGAGGCCCGGTCGAAGAAGAGGTCGACGCGGGCCATCTCGAAGTACGTCAGGAAGACGACGTTGTTGACGTGGCCGTAGGCGTCCATGTCCGACCAGCGCATGGGGACCTGCACGGTGTGCCTCACGCCCGACACCCTGCCGCATCGGCCCGGCCGGCGGCCCGCCGCCCGGCGATCGTGGCGAAGACGACAGCGGGCCGGCCGGAGCAGGTGCTCCGGCCGGCCCGCCGTGAACGCTGGAACGGCCCCGCTGCAGGGCCCCACCGGCCCCGTCCCGGGTCCCGCCCTGAGCCTGCGAAGGGTGGGGAGGACGGGGTCCTCTTTCAGTCCCGGGACAGCTTGCGGTAGGTCGCCCGGTGCGGACGTGCGGCGTCGGGGCCGAGCCGCTCGACCTTGTTCTTCTCGTAGTCGGCGAAGTTGCCCTCGAACCAGAACCACTTCGAGTCGCCC
>DASQXT010000386.1:0-2864 GCA_035639575.1 Geodermatophilus sp. | reverse complement strand
GGCCAGCTCCCGGTCCTTCTCGGCCGCGGCCTCGACCGCGGCGTTCTCGGGGAGGGTGCGCCGCCGGTGGGCCAGCTGCCCCAGGGCGACGTCCTCGGCGGCGAGGGCCAGCAGCTTCTGCTGGTCGAAGTGGTCGGCCTTCACCCGTCCAACCTACCGGGGCACCGCCCCGCCCCCGGCCCCCGTGCGGGGCTCCGCCGCGAGCGTCGTCCGGCCCCCTGCAGGGGCCCGCCGCGAGCTGGCGAGTGGTGGGGGGCAGGGGGGTCCTCCACGGGGTCCTTCACCTGCGGGCCGGGTCCTCCCCCGCCGCTCCGGGCGGCGCCGACTCCAGCGGGTCGGGCAGCTCGCGGAAGGTCGGGTCCTCCCGCTCGGCGGTGTAGTCGGTATCCGCCGTCCCGTCGACGCCGGGGTCCACCCCCGCTGCCCGCAGCGCCGCGGTGACCAGGACGGTGACCACCAGGTTGACCAGCAGCGCGACGAAGCCGGCGTACACCGTGACGGCCGTGTCCAGGCCGAGGTCGGACAGCGCGAACGCCGACCCCCCGAAGTGCTCCCGCACGACCGTGCCGTCCGGGCCGACCCGCTGGGTGACGTAGAGCGCCAGCAGGCCGGCCGCCATCCCGGCCGTCCAGCCGGCGATGAGGCCGCCGCGGTGCAGCCACCGGGTGTAGAGGCCGATCGCCACCGACGGCAGCGTCTGCAGGATGATCACGCCGCCGATCAGCTGCAGGTCGATGGAGAACTGCGGGTCGATGAACAGGATCGCCGCCACCGCACCGAGCTTGACGACCAGCGAGGCCACCTTGGCGACCTGCGCCTCCTGGCGCGGGGAGGCGTCGCGCTTGAGGAACTCCTTGTAGATGTTGCGGGTGAACAGGTTCGCCGCGGCGATCGACATGATCGCCGCGGGCACCAGCGCGCCGATGCCGATGGCGGCGAACGCGATGCCGGCGAACCAGCTCGGCAACATCTCCTGGAAGAGCACCGGGACGATCGTGTTCCCGTCGCCGCCGATCGGCGTCACCCCCGCCGCGATCGCCATGAAGCCCAGCAGCGCGATGAAGGCCAGCGCGAAGCTGTAGACCGGCAGCGCGCTCATGTTGCGCTTGAGCACGTCGCGGTTGCTGGCCGCCAGCACGCCGGTGATCGAGTGCGGGTAGAGGAACAGCGCCAGCGCCGAGCCCAGCGCCAGCGTCGCGTAGTTCAGCTGCGAGGCCTCGCCCAGCACGATGCCGCCGGTGCCCGCGGTGGCGAACTTGGCCTCGGCGGCGCCGAAGATCGCGTCCCAGCCGCCGAGCTTCGACGGGATGACGATGACCGCGACGATGATCGTCAGGTAGATCAGCGCGTCCTTGACGAACGCGATCAGCGCCGGCGCCCGCAGCCCGGAGTTGTACGTGTAGAGCGCCAGGACGATGAAGGCGACGATGAGCGGCAGCTCGCCCTCCACGCCCATCGCCTTGAGCACCGCCTCGATGCCGACCAGCTGCAGCGCGATGTAGGGCATCGTCGCGACGATCCCGGTGATCGCGACCAGCAGCGCCATGGTCGGCGAGTCGAACCGGGCGCGGACGAAGTCGGCCGGCGTCACGAACCCGCGCACGTGGCTGACCGACCACAGCCGGATGACCACCAGGAAGATCAGCGGGTACACCACGATCGTGTACGGGACGGCGAAGAACCCGGCCGCGCCCGCGCCGAACACCAGCGCCGGGACGGCGACGAACGTGTAGGCCGTGTAGAGGTCACCGCCCAGCAGGAACCAGGTGATCCAGGTACCGAAGCTGCGCCCGCCCAGGCCCCACTCGTCCAGGTGCATCAGGTCCTCGGCGCGCCGCCAGCGGGACGCGACGAACCCCATCACCGTCACGAGCAGGAACAGGACGCAGACGATGACGAGCTCGACGACGTTGATCCCGTCCACGGCTCAGCGCTCCCGGTTCGTGCGGTCGGCGGCCTCGCGTGCGGCGGCGCGCTCGGCGGGGCTGCGCCGGGTGGCGCGGTAGACGAGGACGGTGACCAGGACGCCGAGGGGCACGAACAGCAGCTGCACCCAGTAGAAGAACGGCCAGCCGAACAGCGTGGGCTCGACCCGGTTGTAGAACGGGACCAGCAGCGGGACCACGACGGCGACGAGCAGCAGCCAGTTCCAGGGGCTGCGGTCGCTGCGGGCCGGCGCGATGTCCCTCGCGCGGGGGTCCGTCGGCGGTCTGGTCCCCGCGCTCATCGGCCGGCCTCCTCCTCCCGGGGACCGGTCCCCGGGGCGTCGTCGTCCGGCCGCGGCTGCGACCGGGTCAGCGGCTGGCCCCGGCGTGCGTCGTCCACGGGTCGGTGCGCCGCCGGGACACGGCGACGTCCACCCGGCCGGACAGGTCGCGGGCGAGGACGTCGGCCGCGACGGGCAGCCAGGGCCACTCGGAGGCGAAGTGTGCCACGTCACAGACCGCCGGACCTGCGAACTCCTGCGCCTCGGACACGGGATGGTGCCGCAGGTCACTCGTGAGGAGGACGTCGGCACCGGCCGCCGCCGCTGCGGGTAGCAGCGAGCCACCGCTGCCGCCGCAGACGGCGACGGTCTCGATGCGGCGTCCCGGGTTCCCGGCCGCGCGGACGCCACCGACGGTCTCCGGCAGGGCTGCGGCCACCCGCTCGGCGAACCCCGCGAGGGTCACCGCCTCGGGCAGGCGGCCGACGCGGCCGAGCCCGGCGCGCGGGTCGGTGGCGGCCGGCTGGAGCGGACGGGTGCCGGTGAGGCCGAGGGCCGCGGCGAGGGCGTCGTTCACGCCGGAGTCGGGCGCCCGGTCGGCGTTGGTGTGCGCGACGAACAGGCCGGCGCCGGAGCGGACCAGGCGGTGCACCAGGCG
>DASQXT010000385.1:0-6108 GCA_035639575.1 Geodermatophilus sp. | reverse complement strand
GTCGCGGCCGACCGCCTCCGACAGCCGGGCCAGGGCGCGGCGGTAGATCTCCGGCTCGGGCTTGCGCACGCCCTCCACCGAGGACTCCACCACCGCGTCGAACAACTCCAGCAGCTCCCCCAGCCGGCCGGTGCGCTCCATCGGCGCCACGTTGTTCGACAGCAGGGCCAGCGGCACACCCGCCGCGCGCAGCCGGCGCACCGCCTCGACCATCTGCGGGCGCAGCTCGCCCGCCAGCGCGGCCAGGACCCGCCGGGCGTCGAGCCGGTGTCCCGCGGCCAGGGCCTCGGCCTCGAAGGCGTCGGTGAAGCCGGCGGCGTCGAGCTCGTTGCGCTCGAAGCGGGCCCAGGCGTTGGTGTCGGGGTCGGTGCTGTTGAGCCGCACGATGAGGCCCTCGGGGAGCCCGGCCTCGGCCTCGTAGGCGGCGAAGGCGGTCATCGGGCTCTCGGTGATCACCCCGCCGAGGTCGAAGACCACGGCGGTCGCCGCGGCGGTCACGGGCGCACCGCCGCGGCCAGCTCGTCGGCGAAGCCCAGCCGGCCGGCGATCGCGGCGACCATCTCGTCGGCCCACAGGTCGTCGGCGGTGACGATCGGCCGCAGCTCGTCGGCCGGCAGCCCGTCGTCGGCGAAGACGTCGAGGTCCCCGCCGGGCCAGCCGGTCTCGTCGTCGTCGTCGAAGGCGCCCTCGGCGTCGACCCCGATGCCGTAGCGCTCCACCACCTCGGCGGCGAGCAGCCACTCCTGCATGGTGGCGTCGGAGATCAGCGCCCGCACCAGCCCGCCGGGCCCGTGCCGGAGGACGACGAAGTACAGCCGCGAGTCGACGACCACGACGAACGGCCCGGGCCAGTCCCCGGCACCCGGGTCGCCCAGCGCCCGCTCCAGCGCCGGCAGCTCGTCCCCGGCGTCCGCCGCGAGCAGCTCCACCCGCCAGCCCCCACCGGGCCGGCTCACCCGCACCGCCCAGCTGGCCGGCGTCCCCGGCGCGCTCATCGCCGCCGCAGCAGGGTCAGGCCGTCGGACACCGGCAGCAGCACGGTCTCCCAGCGCGGGTCGGCGGCCAGCGCGGCGTTGAGCTCGACGAGCGCCCGGTCGTCGTCGTTCTGCGGGTCGAGCACGCGGCCGCTGCGCAGCGTGTTGTCCAGCAGCACGACGCCGCCGTCGGTCATCCGCGGGTGCAGCTGGTCGACGTAGTCGGCGTAGCCGGCCTTGTCCGCGTCGACGAAGGCCAGGTCGAAGGTCTGGACGGACGGCAGCGCCCGCAGCGACTCGTGCGCGTCGCCGAGCCGCAGCTCGATCCGGTCGGCCAGCCCCGCGCGGGCCCAGTACCGACGGGCCACCGCCGTCCACTCCTCGCTGGTGTCCAGGCACAGCAGCGAGCCGTCGTCGGGGAGTCCGCGGGCCACGCAGAGCGCGGAGTAGCCGGTGAAGGTGCCGATCTCGACCGCCCGGCGGACGCCGAGGGCCCGGGTGAGCAGCTGCATGAAGGTGCCCTGCTCGGGCGCGATCTGGAAGGTCGGCGGCACCTCGCCCCGGTCGGCCATCGCGGCGGTCTCGGCGAGCAGGTCGGCGGCGACGTCGTCCGGCCGCTCGGAGCTGGCCCGGACGTAGTCGGCGAGTTCGGGCGTGAGGAGGAACGACCGCGGCGTCATGGCGCGTGAGGGAGGAGGAACGCGGAGGGGACTGGCGTGGAGCCGCAGGTCGACGAGGGGGCCGTCATAGCCTCCGATCATGGCCGATCCCGCTCCGGACGACGGAGCCGACATCGCCCCCGCGCTGTTCACCCGGCTGGCCGCCGACCCGTTGGCCGACCTGCTGGGGATCCGGCTGGAGCAGGTGCGACCCGGCTACGCCCGCGCGGCGATGACGGTGGGCCCGCAGCTGCTCAACACGGTCGGCACCGCGCACGGCGGCGCGACGATGGCCCTGCTCGACGTCGTCCACGCGGCGGTCAGCAACAGCCACGGCACCGTCGCGGTCGCCCAGGACGTGCACACCGAGTTCCTCGCCCCCGGCCGGCCGGGCGACCGGCTGGTCGCCGAGGGCACCGAGGTGCACCGCAGCCGGCGCACCGCCGTCTACCGCATCGAGGCCCGCGCCCAGGACGGCCGGCTGGTGGCCACCGCGCTGGCCCGGGTGTTCCGGACCGACACCGCCTGGGAGGACCGGTGACCTCCTTCCCGGTGCCGACGCTGCCCGCTCCCCCGGTCGGCGTCGTCGGGCTGGGCCAGCTGGGCGGGTCGCTGGCCGCCGCCCTCGTCGCGGCCGGCCGGGAGGTGACCGGCTGGGACGTCGACCCCGCCGCCCGGGAGGCCGCCGCCGCGCGCGGGGTGCGGATCGCCCGCGAGCTGGGTGGCGTCGTGGTCCTCGCCGTCCCGCTGCCGGCCATGGCCGCGGCGCTGGACGGCCTCGACGTCGACCCCGACGCCACCGTCACCGACCTCGGGTCGGTCAAGGCACCGGTGCTCGCCCGGCTGGGGCCGGCGCTGGGCGGGCGCTACGTCGGCGGGCACCCGATGTGCGGCACCGAGCGCTCCGGGCACGAGGCGACCGACCCGGGCCTGTTCAGCGGTGCCCGCTGGGCGCTGTGCCTGGAGCCGGGGACCGAGCTGCCGCGCTGGCTGCGGGTGGCCGAGGTGGCGCTGGCCGTCGGCGCCGAGGTGGTGCCGGCGACGGCGGCCGAGCACGACGACGCCGTCGCCGCGGTCAGCCACGTGCCGCACCTGCTGGCGGCGGCCCTGGCCGCCGCCGCCGGGGAGGCCGGCCCGCTGGCGCTGGCGCTGGCCGCCGGGAGCTTCCGCGACGGCACCCGGGTGATCGGCAGCGACCCGGCCTTCGTCACCGCGATGGTGCAGGGCAACGCCGGCCCGACCGCGGCCGCGCTGGCCCGGGTGCTGGAGCAGCTGGCACGCCCGTGGCCGGAGCTGGTGGCCGCCGGGCACGCCGTGCGCGCGGGGAGTCCGGCGGGACGGCGTGCGGTGCGGGTGCCGCTGGAGCGGGCCGCGCTGCTGTCGCTCGGCCGCGCCGGCGGCGCGGTCACCCGGCGGCTGGCCGCGTTCGTCGAGGGCCACCTGCCGGACCGCTGACCGTTTCGCCCGCTCGGCGGCGGGCAGGGACCGTCCATGGACGACAGCGAGATCCGCAGCCGCATCGAGGCGCTGGTCGAGGAGGAGCACCGCCTGCGGGAGAGCGGCGAGCACACCGACGAGCAGCGCGCCCGCCTCCGGCAGATCGAGGAGGACCGCGACCAGCTCTGGGACCTGCTGCGCCAGCGGGACGCCAAGCGCCAGTACGGCGAGGACCCCGACGCGGCCCGGCCCCGGCCCGAGCAGCAGGTCGAGGGCTACCTGCAGTAGGGGGCCGCCGTCCCGCACCGACACTCAACCTCCGAAGTGTGCGGCGGTGATCTTCGGGTAGGAGCCGCCCCGGCGCGCACGGTCGCGCGTCCGGTGCGGGAGGAGCAGGCATGGTGCGCGCGGCACGGACGATCCGACGGGCGGTGGTGACCGGGGGTGCCGGTTTCCTCGGCTCCCACCTCTGCGAGCACCTGCTCGAGCGCGGCGTCGAGGTCGTCTGCCTCGACAACTTCCTCACCGGCTCACCGCAGAACGTCGTCCACCTGATGGAGCACCCGGGCTTCCGGCTGGTCCGCTGCGACGTCACCGACTTCGTGCACGTGCCCGGCGAGGTCGACCTGGTGCTGCACTTCGCCTCACCGGCCAGCCCGCTGGACTACCTGCGGATGCCGATCGAGACGCTCAAGGTCGGCAGCCTGGGCACGCTGCACACCCTGGGCCTGGCGCACGAGAAGGGCGCCCGGTACGTGCTGGCCTCCACCTCCGAGGTCTACGGCGACCCGCTGGTGCACCCGCAGGACGAGGAGTACTGGGGCAACGTCAACCCGGTCGGCCCGCGCGGCGTGTACGACGAGGCCAAGCGCTTCAGCGAGGCGATGACCACGGCCTACCGGACGTCGAAGGGCACCGACACCGGCATCGTCCGGATCTTCAACACCTACGGGCCGCGCATGCGCCCCGACGACGGCCGCGCCATCCCGGCCTTCGTCGGGCAGGCGCTCTCCGGCCGGCCGCTGACCGTCGCCGGCGACGGCTCGCAGACCCGGTCCATCTGCTACGTCGACGACACCGTGCGCGGCATCCTCGCGATGGCCTTCTCGCACCACACCGGCCCGGTCAACATCGGCAACCCCGACGAGCTGTCGATGCTGCGGCTGGCCGAGTGGATCGTCGAGCTGACCGGCTCGTCCTCGGAGATCTCCTTCATCGACCTCCCGGTGGACGACCCCAAGGTCCGCCGTCCCGACACCACCCGCGCCGAGCAGCTGCTGGACTGGCGGCCGACGGTGCCCTCGGAGGAGGGGCTGCGCCGCACGGTGGCCTGGTTCGCCGAGCACCTGCAGGCCGCCGACGTCCGCGTCGGGTGATCCACAGCGGGTCAGCGAACGCATCTACTGTGTAGTGGGCGGTCGCAGGGGTCGCCGGGGACGCTGACCACCTGGACGGGGGATCTGCACCATGGGCCGCCACGCCGCCACCTCAGCCGCGCGCCGGTCGGCGCCGATCACGCCGCAGGTCCTCATCGCCCTGGCCGTGGCCGCGGTGGTGCTGGTCGCCGGCGGCATCACCTGGTGGGCCGTCGGCGCCGGGGAGGGCGACTGCGAGAGCACCGCGGTGGTGCGGGTCGCGGTCGCCCCGGAGCTCGCCCCCGTCGCCGAGCAGGTGCTGGGCGACGCCGAGGGGCTGCGCCCGCAGGACTGCGCGTCCGCCGAGGTGACCGCCCAGCAGCCGGTGCAGACCGTCGGTGACCTCGCCGCACTGGACGCCGGCGACCTGCCGCACCTGTGGGTCCCCGACTCCTCGCTGTGGGCGGCCCGCGCCGGGGACGCCGCCCTGGAGACCGTCGGCTCGGTCGCCTCCTCCCCCGTGGTGCTGGCCACCAGCCGGGCCGCGGTCGACACGCTGGGCTGGCAGGACGGCGCGCCGGGCTGGGCCGCGGCGCTCTCCAGCGGGCAGGCCATCGCCGTCCCCGACCTCGCGAGCAGCGCCGAGTCCCTGGCCACGCTGGGCGCCGTCCGGACCGCGCTGGGCGGCGGTGCGGACGCCGACAACGCCGTGGTGCAGACCGTGCTCGCCGCCGAGCGCGGGCCGTCGGTCTCGCCGGCCGACGCGCTGACCGCCGGCGGGGAGGGCGCGCCCGACGCGCCGCTGGTGCCGGTCAGCGAGCAGGAGGTGTGGGCGGCCAACGCCGACGCGGAGGACCCGCAGCTGGTCGCCGTCTACCCGGAGGAGGGCTCGCCGGGGCTGGACTACCCGCTGGTCCGGGTCGGTGCCGCCTCGTCCCCGGACGCCGCCGCGGTGGACGCCGCCGTCCGGGCGCTGACCTCGGACGCCGCCCGCACGGCCGCCCTGGAGGCCGGCTTCCGCGGCACGGACGGCACCCCGCCGGCCGGCGCCGCGGCGGCGGGCATCCAGGAGGCGGCCCCGCCGGAGCTGCAGCTGGACCCCGCCCAGGTGCAGGCGCTGCTCGCCCAGCTGTCGGAGCTGGCCGCGCCGTCCCGGATCCTCACCGTCTTCGACGTCTCGACCTCCATGGAGGCCCCCGCCGGCGACGGCACCCGCGCCACGCTCGCCCGGGACGCCGCCAAGAGCACGCTGGCGCTGGTGCCCGGCAACTTCGCCCTCGGCCTGTGGTTCTTCGCCGCCGAGCTGGACGGGGACCGGGACTGGACCGAGGCGGTGCCCACGCGGGCGCTCGAGTCGGCGGTCGACGGCACCGTCCAGCGGGACCTGCTCGACGAGGAGCTCGACACCATCCCCGACCGGCTCAGCCTCGGCGGCACCGGTCTGTACGACACCACCCTGGACGCGGTCCGGGCGGCGCGCTCGGACTTCGACCCCACCGCCGTGAACAGCGTGCTGATGGTCACCGACGGGACGAACGAGGACTCCCGGGGCGTCGCGCTCGACGAGCTGCTGGACACGCTGCGCGCCGAGGCCGACCCCGAGCGGCCGATCAAGGTCATCGGTGTCGCGCTCGGCCCGGACGCCGACCTGGGTGCGCTCGAGCAGATCGCCGACGCGACCGG
>DASQXT010000384.1:0-7201 GCA_035639575.1 Geodermatophilus sp. | reverse complement strand
ACCGGGGCGCTCGCGTACTCCGCGCCGCTGGACCCGGCCGACCCGGCCACGCCGGTCACGGTCACCGCCGACCCGCTGCCCACCGTGCAGATCAACGGCGTCGCCTGGTCGCAGGTCGTCGTCGGCGACGTCGTCTACGTGGCGGGCCGGTTCACCACCGCCCGCCCCGCGGGCGCGCCGGCCGGCGTCAACGAGGTGCCGCGCACCAACGTCCTCGCCTACGACATCCGCACCGGCGCCCTGATCCCGTCGTTCGCGCCGTCCCTCAACGGGCAGGCGCTCACCGTCGCGGCCTCGCCGGACGGCTCGCGGATCTACGTCGGCGGCGACTTCACCCAGGTCAACGGCCAGCCCCGCAGCCGCATCGCCGCCCTGACCCCGGACGGCGGGCTGGTGGCCACCTGGCGCCCCGCCGTCCAGGGGCAGGTGCGCGCCATCGCGGCGACCAACGACTTCGTCTACTTCGGCGGCAACGTCACCGCCGTCGGGGCCGTGAGCCGCACCCGGCTGGCCGTCGTCACCGCCGTCGACGGCTCGCTGACCAACTGGGCGCCGGTGCCGGGTTACGGCTCCACCACCGGCAACACCGACGGCAACAAGACGCTGACCAACGAGGTCCTCTCGATGGTCCTCACGAACGGCAACACCCAGCTCGTCGTCTCCGGCCGCTTCGACACGATGAACGGCGTCCGGGCGACCGGCGTGGCCGCGATCGACGCGTTCACCAGCGTCACCCGCCCGTTCGCGATCAACCAGCAGATCACCAACCAGGGCGTGAACTCGGCGATCTGGAGCGTGTCCACCGACGGCACGACGGTCTACGGCACCGGCTACAACTTCTTCGGCCCGGGCAACCTCGAGGGCTCGTTCGCGGCCGACGTCAACGGTGGCCGGGTGCGGTGGATCAACGACTGCTGGGGCGACTCCTACTCCACCCACCCGATGGGTGGGGTGCTCTACCAGGCCAGCCACGCGCACGACTGCGACGACATCGGCAGCTTCCCGGAGCAGCCCGACCGGGTCTGGAAGCGGGCGACGGCGCTCAGCACGGCGGCCACCGGCACCGTCGGCAACCTGCACCACCCGACCTGGCAGCGGCAGCCGGCACCGACCGTGCTGCCCTGGTTCCCGACCATGGCCGCCGGCACCGCCACCGGGCAGGCGCAGGCCGGCTGGAGCGTCACCGGCAACGGCCGCTACGTCTCCTACGGCGGCGAGTTCCCCACGGTCAACGGCGTCGCGCAGCAGGGCCTCGTGCGCTACGCGCTGCCGTCGATCGCGCCGAACCGGGTGGGTCCGGACGTCTCCGGGTCCACGCCGACCGCCGCCGTCCTCGGCGCCGGCACGGTGCGCGTGGCGTGGCGGGCCGCGACCGACCTGGACAACGAGAACCTGACCTACCGGGTGTACCGGGACGGCGGCACGACGCCGGCCGCCACGCTCACCCGCCCCTCGCAGTGGTGGGACCGGCCGGTGCTCGGCTGGACCGACACCGGCCTGACCGCCGGGGCGCACTCCTACCGGGTCACCGTCACCGACCCGGCCGGCACCACCGCCTCGATGCCTGCCGTGTCGGTGCAGGTGCCGACCGCGGGCAGCACTGCCCGCGCCTACTCCTCGGCGGTGCTGGCCGACGGGGCGACCTCGTACTGGCCGCTGGGTGAGGGCTCCGGCGCGACCGGCTTCGACCGGGCCGGAGGCAACGACCTGCAGGCCTTCGCGGGGGTGACCCGCGGGCCCGGCGCGGTCGCCGGTGACCGGGACGGCGCCGTGCGGCTCAACGGCACGACCTCCGGCTACCTGGCCACCACCACGCCGACCTCGGCGCCGCAGACCTTCAGCGCCGAGTTCTGGTTCAGCACCACGACCGCGGCCGGTGGCCGGTTCCTGGGCTTCGGCAACCTGCGGACCGGCAGCAGCGTCCACCACGACCGGCTGGTGTACATGGACACCGCCGGCCGGCTGAACTTCGGCGTGTGGCCGCTGGAGACCAAGCTGCTCACCACGCCCACGGCCTACAACGACGGCCGCTGGCACCACGTCGTGGCGTCCCTGGGCCGCACCGGCATGCAGCTGTTCGTGGACGGCAAGCTCGTCGCCGCGCGCGCCGACGGCACGCGGGGGCAGCACAACTTCGGCTACTGGCGGGTGGGCGGTGACCGCACCTGGGCCGGCGCCGAGTACGTCAACGCGCAGGTCGACGAGGTGGCCCTCTACCCGACGGTGCTGCCCGCGGACCAGGTGGCGAACCACTTCAGCCTGGGCGCCACCGGCCGGCCGACCGACACCGCGCCGACCGCGTCGTTCACCGCGACCCCGAAGGACCTGACCGTGTCGGTCGACGGCAGCGGCTCGACCGACACCGGCGGCCGGGTCACCGCGCACGCCTGGACCTGGGGCGACGGCACGCCGGCCGGCTCCGGCGCCACCGCAACGCACACCTACGCGGTGGCCGGCACCTACACCGTCACGCTGACCGTCACCGACGACGGCGGACGGACCGGCACGACCTCGCGCCAGGTCACCGTGACCGCGCCCCCGGCCAACCGGCCGCCGGCGGCCGCCTTCACCGTGGCCACCAGCGGGACCACCGTGGCGGTCGACGGCCGGGGCTCGGTGGACACCGACGGCTCCGTCACCTCGTACGCCTGGTCCTTCGGCGACGGCGGGACGGCCACCGGTGCCACCGCGCCGCACACCTACGCGGCGGCGGGCACGTACACGGTGACGCTGACGGTCACCGACGACGACGGCGCGACCGGCAGCAGCGCGCAGCAGGTGACGGTCACCGCGCCGCCGGCGGGCGTGCTGGCCCGCGACGCCTTCGACCGGACGGCGACCGGCGGCTGGGGCACCGCGGACCTCGGCGGCGCGTGGACGGCCTCGGCCGGCGCGGCGCGGCTGTCGGTGCGCCCCGGGACGGCGGAGCTCGCGCTGCCGGCCGCTGGGAACAACACCGGCGCGTACCTCGGCGGGGTCTCCACGACCTCGGCCGACGTGCGCACCTCGTTCGCGCTGAGCTCGATGCCCACCGGGGGCGGCACGTACGTGTACGTCACGGGCCGGCGGGTCTCGGCAGGCGACGAGTACCGCGTGCTGGTCAAGGTGGCCGCCGACGGGCGGGTGTCGCTGACGCTGTCCCGGCTGGCCGGGGGCGTCGAGGGCTGGCCGGGTGGCGAGGTCGTCGTCCCGGGCCTGACCTACACGCCGGGGATGCGCCTGGAGGTGCGGGTCCGGGTCTCCGGCGCCGGCAGCACCGACGTCGCCGCCACGGTGTGGGCGGCCGGCACCGCCGAGCCCGCGGCGCCGCAGCTGGTGCGCACCGACACCACCGCGGCCCTGCAGGCGCCGGGTGCGGTCGGGATCGCGGCCTACCGGCCGGCGAGCGCTCCCGCGGCGACGGCGGTCCGGGTCAGCGGGTTCGAGGTGACCGCCGGGCGCTGAGCCCGATCCCACCCGGCGGCGCCGGGACGGGGGCCGTTCCCCGTCCCGGCGCCGTCCGTCTCTCCACGGCCGGCCGGTCCGGTCAGAGCGCCAGGAACCAGCCCAGCGCGCCCGCCACGACGCCGACCACCAGCAGCACGATGGCGGCGGCACGGTCGAACCGGTTGTCCAGCAGGGCGTCCAGCAGGCCGGTGAGCTCATCGAGCCGGACGGGAGCCTCTCGTTCGCGTCCCGCCGTGCCGCCGTCGCGCCAGCGACGCAGGACGGAGCCGGTCCGACGGGCCTCTGTGGCCAGCAGCGCCAGGCCGGTCACCTGAGCGAGCAGCGCGACGGAGAAGCAGACGGCAGCCAGGGCGACCTGCGCGGTCTCGCTCATGCCGCCGAGGGTGCCGGAAACGGACGACCCGGTGGGACGACGGACCCGTGCACCCGATCCCGCGCCGGTGGCGTTACCGCGCCCGCGGGCCCGGCCGTGTCATCGTCGCCCCGTGCTCCCCGCCCTCGCCGTCGTCGCCCTGCTCCTCGGGGCGGGCGCGGGCCTGCTGACCAACCGCGCCGCCGGGCGCTTCCCCTGGCCGCCGGGTGCCCGGGCCCGGGAGCTGCTGGGGCCCGGGCCGGTCGCCCTTCGCCCGCCGGTCGTCGAGGTCGTGACCGCGCTTCTGGCGGCGCTGACCGTGCTGCGCACCGGGCTCTCCTGGGAGCTGCCGGCGTTCCTGCTGCTGGCCGTCGTGGGCGTGCTGCTCGCCGTGGTCGACCTGCAGCACCGGCTGCTGCCCAACCGCGTGGTGCTGCCGGCGCTCGCCGCCGGGACGGCGCTGCTGCTCCTCGCGGCCCTGGCCGACGGCGCCTGGGACGCGCTGCTGCGCGCGGTGCTGGGCGCCGCGGCCCTGTTCGCCGTGTACCTGGTGCTGGCGCTCGTCTCGCCCGGGGGCCTGGGCATGGGCGACGTGAAGCTGGCCGCGCTGCTCGGCCTGTACCTGGGCTGGCTCGGCTGGGCGGCGGTCGTGCTGGGCGCGCTCGCCGGCTTCGTCGTCCAGGCCGTCGTGGCGCTGGGCCTGCTGGCGACCCGGCGGATCGGACTCCGCGGCGAGCTGCCCTTCGGCCCGGCCATGCTCGCCGGCGCCGCCCTCGTCATCGGCGGGACCGCGCTGCTGCCCTGATCGTCACTGCTGCCCTGATCGTCCCCGCCATCCCCGCGGGGATGGCCGGGATCAGGCCGTCACCGGGGGTGACCACGGCGACGGACCGGTCATCCGGGCAGGTGGACGGTGTCCGTCGACCGGGTGGACGGGGCTCAAGCCGGACGTCCGTCGGTTCGACACCCCCTGGCAAGTGCCGCGACGTCGGGTCGCCCGATCCGGACCGGCCGGCACCGTCCCCCAGGGAGTCCCCGTGCTCAACCTCATCACCAACCCGCTGGCCACGCTCGCCACGCTCTACTCGTTCGCCGAGGAGCGCCTCAAGCGCGAGGAGAAGGGCGCGACCGCCGTCGAGTACGGCCTCATGGTCGGCCTGATCGCCGTCGCGATCATCGGCGCGGTCGTCTTCCTGAGCGACCAGCTCGAGGCCCTCTTCAACAGCATCGGCGGCGACCTGCAGGACGCCGCCACCCCCGCCCCCTGATCCGGTCCGCACTCCGCGGCGCAGCGGCCCCGTTCCCCCGGGGCCGCTGCGCCGCGCCGCACCACGCCCGGAACGACACCGGCGACGACGACAGCGGGAGAGGAGGTGGGGGAGGAGTGCACACCGGACTGCGCGACGAGCACGGCGCGAGCGCCGTGGAGTTCGCGTTCATCGTGCCGCTGCTGCTGCTCCTGGTGCTCGGCATCGCCGAGTTCGGGCACGCGTTCCAGGTGCAGGGCACCCTGTCCGCCGCCGCCCGAGAGGGCGCCCGGGTGATGGCCCTGCAGAACGACCCGACCGCGGCCCGCGCCGCCGTCCGCGGCGCCAGCCCGACGCTCGACCCGGCGGTCACCGACGCGCAGATCACCGTCGCGCCGACGGCCTGCCCGCCGACCAGCACGACCACCACGAACGTGCGGGTGACCGTCGACTACCCGATGCCCTTCCTCACCGACTTCTTCGGCGCGGACATCGACCTGACCGGGACGGGGGTCATGCGGTGCAACGGCTGAGGACCCTCGGGCGCCGGCTCGCCGGCGAGCGCGGCGGCTCCGCGGTGCTCCTGGCGCTGCTCATGGTGCCGGTCCTCGGGTTCACCGCGATCGCCGTCGACGTCGGCGCCCTGTACGCGGAGAAGGCCCGGCTGCAGACGGCCGCCGACGCCGCGGCCCTCGCCGTCGCCCGCGACTGCGCCCGCGGGGCCTGCGGCGACATGCGGGCCACCGCGCAGGCGCTGGTGGACGCCAACCTCGGCGACGCCACCGCCGCCCCGCCGGTGCTCGCCCACGACCCGCTGCGGGTCACCGTGACCGGCAGCACGCCCAAGGAGCACTGGTTCGCGCCGGTCATCGGCCACGACGCGACGCAGGTGGCGGCCAGCGCGACCGTCGCCTGGGGCGCGCCCACCGGTGGGACGGCGATGCTGCCGCTGGTCTTCTCGTGGTGCGAGTTCACGGCCCAGACGGGCGGCGGCCTACCCTCGACCACCACCGCCCGCACCATCGAGCTGCCCAAGAAGTCCGGCACCGGGTGCACCGGGCCGTCGAGCATGTTCGTCCCCGGCGGCTTCGGCTGGCTCACCACCGACGGCGGGACCACCTGCCGGGCCACCAGCCGGGTGGGTGGCCGGTTCACCTCCGAGCCGGGCAACAACCCGTCCCAGGGCTGCGATCCCGACGACGTGGCCGCGCTCCTGGGGCGGACGGTGCTCCTGCCGATCTTCGACGAGGCGGGCGGCACCGGCAGCAGCGCCTGGTACCACGTCTACGGCTACGCGGCGTTCAGGATCACCGCCTACCACTTCGGCGGCCAGTACGACGCCGGCCGGCCGTGCAAGGGCGAGGACCGCTGCATCCGCGGCTACTTCACCCGCTTCGTCGACGCCGGCGACTCCTTCAGCTACGGCCCCGGCGCGCCCTCCCTGGGTGCCTGGGTCCTCCGACTCGTCCGATAGGGGACCTCGTTGAGACGCCGACTGCTCGCCGCCCTCGCGGCGCTGGTCCTCGCCGCCACCGGGGCCGTGGTCCTGCTCGCCTACGTGCGCGGCGCCGACGCCCGCGCCCTCGCCGGGGTGCAGACCGTGGACGTGCTCGTGGTCGACCGGCCGGTCGCCGGGGGCACGCCGGGGGAGGAGCTGGCCGAGCTGGTCCGCACCGAGCGGCTGCCGGCCAAGGCCGCGGTCCCCGGCGCCGTGACCGACCTCGGCGAGCTCGCCGGCCGGGTCGCCACCGTCGACCTGCAGCCGGGCGAGCAGCTGCTGGCTACCCGTTTCGCCGTCCCGGAGGACCTCGGCGTGCCCGGCACGGTCCCCGCCCCCGAGGGAGCCGCCGAGGTCAGCCTGCTGCTCGAGCCGCAGCGCGCGGTCGGCGGCCGGCTCGCGGCCGGGGACACCGTCGGCGTGCACGTGTCCCTGTCCGACCCGAAGACGCACGCCGTCCTGCACCGGGTCCTGGTCACCCAGGTGCAGGGCGCGCCGGCGCCGGCCGCGGAGGGGGAGGGGACCGACACCGCCTCCTCCGGCGGCGCGGCGCCCTCGGCCAGTCTCCTGGTCACCCTCGGGCTGCGCCCCGAGGCGGTCGAGGCGGTCGTCTTCGGCATGGAGCACGGCACCGTCTGGCTGTCCCTCGAGCCCGAG
>DASQXT010000383.1:0-3719 GCA_035639575.1 Geodermatophilus sp. | reverse complement strand
CCAGGCGATGACGCCGCCCACGTACGAACGCCGACAGCCGCCAGCCGTCTGACCGCAGACCAGGCCACTGGTCGGCTCGCCGAGCACCCGGCTGCCGCCCAGCTGCGCGTAGGCGGCGTCGATGGGGTGCACGGGTGCCGGCGCCCCCGCCGTGACGAGCACCCGGGCCGCCGAGGAGGTGGCCTCCAGCACCGTGACCGTGAAGGGCGTGGCTCCGAACGTCACCGGCGTGTTCGCGGGCACGGCGACGGCGAGGTCGTCGGCCCACCCGTCCCGCCCCGAGGGGGTGCCGTCCATCAACCACGAGGTGTCGCCGGAGTCGTAGGTCTCCTGCCGCAGCAGCACGCCGCTCTGCAGTCGCACCATGTTGGCCGCCGTCCCCAGCCAGCTGTCCCGGCCGGTCGGGGTCCGGTACTCCAGCCAGAACACGTGGCCGTCACTGCCGACCAGCCGGACCGCCCGGGTCCCGGTCCGCGCACCCACCGGCGCGAGGGTGTACTGCGCCGGGGCGGCGCCGGCCGCCAGCGTGGGAGCCGCGCTCGGGGGCAGCACCCCGAGGGCCGCGGCGTGGACGGCGTTCAGCGAGCCGACCTGCTCCCACGAGACGCCCATGACGTCGTACAGGTCGTAGTAGCTGGTGACCTGGCACGGGTCGCTGTCCACCACGCCGTCGCACTGGCGGAGGGACGAGTGTCCGAGGCCGAGGTTGTGCCCGAACTCGTGGGCGATGACCGCGGTGGCCGCCTCCTGCACGTAGGCCAGCCCGCCGGAGCCGGGACCGCTGCCGATCGTGCCCAGGCCGTAGCCGCAGCCGGGTGCGCCGGCGGGCACGTAGACCAGCAGGTGCCTGCCGGGGCCCTCGCTCCACCCGGCGCGGGTCGCGGCCTCCCGCCACAGCGCGAACGGGTCGTCGCAGGTGAGCGCGGACTGGGTCGTCCAGTCGAAGCCCGCCACCGTGCCGAGTCGGACGGCCCCGTCGGTCTGCTGCGCCCAGAAGTCGGCGACCGGCCCGTCGACCGCAGCCCTGACCTGGGCCAGGGTGGTCGAGTCCCGCGCTGCGCCGGCCGGTTGCAGCATGACCACGGTGACCTGGTGGTTGATCGGGCTCGTGGCCGGAGACGTCGCCGGCTCGGAGGGCGCGGCGAGCACCTCGGCGGCGAGGACCCGCTGGGCCGGGGCGAGGTCGGCCGCGGCCACCTCGTCCTCGACGACCTCGCCGAGGGTCACCTCGACGGTCGAGCCGCTGTCGATGTGCTCGACGTCCTCCGTCGGCACCCGCACCGCGTCGCCCGAGTCGGTCCGGATCCAGCTGACCAGGCTGTCGGCGTGGTCCTCCTCGGTCTCCAGCGCGGCCGACGGGGAGGGGTCCACGTAGCCCTGGACCAGCTCGCCGACGACGGTGTCCCCGGGGGCCGGGGCCTCCGGCGCTGCCGGGTCCGCGGGTGCGGCCGGGGCCGGCGGTTCCTCGGCGGTGGCCGGTGGTGCGACCAGCACCGGGAGGACGGCGGCGGCCGCGACGGTGAGCGCCAGCAGCCGGGGGGAGCGCACAGGGGGCACGGAGGATCTCCAAGCGAGAGGGGCCGGTCCCCACATCGGCAGATCGGGCCGGGAGGTACAGGCGTGGCTCAGTCCCCGGAGCGCACGCCCCGCTTCCGGGTGACACCCCAGCCGGTGAGCACCAGGACCCCCAGGCCCGCGACCGCGGCGGCCGGGGTGGTCCAGCCCGCGCGAGGGGCGATCCGGACCGCGGCCGGCACCGGCTCGATCAGCTGCACCCCGGCGACGACCGGAGCGGCCGGGACCGCCGGGGCCTCAGCGGCCCCAGGGGTCTCCGGGGCAGCGGCGACGGGCGCCGGTGCCGCCACCTCGGTGGGAGCGGCAGCGCCGGGGCCGGGAGCGGCGACGACCGGCGAGGCGGCCAGCACCTGCGGCGCGGCGTCGGCCTCGGGTAGCGGGGTCACCGGGACGGCGGCACCGGCGGCGGGGACGACGGTCAGCGTGGCCCCGGTCGCGGTGACGGCGTCCACGGTGACCGTGAACGCGCCACCGGCCACCGGCACCGGCACGCCGACGGGCAGCGCGGCCCGCAGGTCGTCGTCCCACCCGGCGGCCGGCGACGGGCTGCCGTCGAGCAGCAGCGCGGTGTCGGGCATCCGGCCGGTGCGGTGCAGCAGGACGCCGGGGTCGAGGCCGAAGCGGTTGCCGGTCGCGCCGAGCCAGGCGTCGCGGCCGACCGCGGCGCGCAGCTCCAGCCAGTAGGTGCTGCCCTCGGCGTCGCTCAGCCGCACCGCGCGGGTGCCGGCGCGCGACCCCAGCGGGGCGAGGGTGACCGTCGTGGCCGGGCCGGCCGCCTCGACCGGCAGCTGCGCCGAGACGGGCAGCACGCCCAGCTGCGCGGCCTGCGGGGCGTTGAGCGACCCGACCTCACGCCACGAGGCGCCCATGACGTCGTAGTAGTCGCGGTAGGGGGCGGTGCGGCAGACGCCGGTCTCCATGGCGGCGTCGCACTGGTGCCCCGAGGAGTGCCCGAGGCCGAAGTTGTGGCCCAGCTCGTGGGCGATGACCGAGGGCAGCGCGTCGCGGACGTAGACCCGCCCGCCCGCGCCGACACCGGCGCCGACCTGGCCGAGCGCGTACGAGCAGCCGGGCAGGTCCCTCGGCTGGCTGCTGACGTAGACGACCAGGTGCCGGCCGGGACCGGGCACGAAGCCGGTGCGCTCGGCGACCTCGTTCCACAGGGCGGTGGGGTCGGCGCACCCGGCGGTGGTCTGCAGCCAGTCGTGCGCCGCGGTCACGCCGAGCCGGACGGCGCCGTCGGTCTCCCCCGCCCAGAAGTCCGCGACCGGTCCGTCCACGGCGGCGACGAGTTGGGCCAGCGTCGCGCCGTCCTGCTGGCCGCCGGCCGGGACCACCATCGCCACGGTGACCTGGTTGGTCAGCCCGGCCACCCGCGCGGCGCGCGCCTCGGGCGCCTCCTGCAGCAGCTGGGCGCCGAGCACGTCGCGGGCGGGCTCGAAGCCCTCCTGGCCGGCGGCGTCGGAGACGTGCGCGCCCACCGTGACCTCGACGGTGGAGCCGACCGCCAGGGCCGCCACCGCCTCGGTCGGCACGCGGACCGCCTCACCGGTCGGGCTCTCGACCCAGGTCAGCGGGGCCTCGGCGTGCTCGGCCTCCGCGGCGGAGCCGGCCGGCCCGGCCTCGGGCCAGGCCTGCACGATCTCGCCGACGACGGTCGCCGGCGCCGCGGACTCCTCCGCCCGGGCCGCCGTCGCCGGCAGCGTCAGGGAGAGAGCCAGCGCGGTCGCCGCACCGGCCAGCGCCCGGAGCGGGCGGCGGCGGGAGGCGGGGGTGTTCCGGTGGGGGCGCATCCCCCCTGTCCTCGGCAGCCCGCGCGCGCGTCGGCACCGGACGCCGGGGATCCAGTCGAACCCGCCGTCACACCCGACCCAGGACTCCCCCGCACCCCCGCGGCCCCGAGAAGGACCCCCTGAAGGACCCCGTCCTCCTCACCGCTCGCAAGCTCGCGGCGAGCCTCTGGACGGGGCCACACGCACTCGCAAGCTCGGGGCGGTGCCCTGGACGGGGCCGGGGGGGCAGGGGGTTCTCTCTCAGGCCAGGGCGTCGGCCCGCATCAGCCGCCGGCCGGCCTCGGTAATCGAGCCGGACAGCGACGGGTAGATCGCGAAGGTCTGCGCCAGGTCGCTCACCGTGAGCCCCTT
>DASQXT010000382.1:0-2734 GCA_035639575.1 Geodermatophilus sp. | reverse complement strand
CAGGAAGCTGATCAGCGGGGTGTTGGCCGCCTCGTAGAGGTTCTCGATGCCGATCTGGTCCTCGACGAACTCCACGCCCTCCTCGGTGATGGCGACCGTGCGCTTGGCCTCCTCCACCTCGTAGTGGACGTCGCGCTGCATGAGCGGGGCCAACCGCGCGAACTCGCCGTACCAGCGCTGCATCGCCGGGTCGCTGGCCGGACCGCTGATGATCAGCGGGGTGCGGGCCTCGTCGATGAGGATCGAGTCGACCTCGTCGACGACGGCGAAGTGGTGCCCGCGCTGCACCAGGTCGGCGTTGCTCCAGGCCATGTTGTCGCGCAGGTAGTCGAAGCCGAACTCGTTGTTCGTGCCGTAGGTGATGTCGCAGGCGTACTGCTCACGGCGGTGTGCCGGGCGCTCGCCGGAGAGGATCACGCCGACCGAGAGGCCCAGGAAGCGGTGCACCCGCCCCATCCACTCGGCGTCGCGCTTGGCCAGGTAGTCGTTGACCGTGACCACGTGCACGCCGTCGCCGGTGAGTGCGTTGAGGTACGCGGGCAGGACGCCGGTCAGCGTCTTGCCCTCACCGGTGCGCATCTCGGCGATGTTGCCCAGGTGCAGCGCGGCGCCACCCATGAGCTGCACCCGGAAGTGCCGCTGACCCAGGGTGCGGGTGGCGGCCTCGCGGACGACGGCGAAGGCCTCCGGGAGCAGGTGGTCGAGGGTCTCGCCCTCCTCCAGGCGCTCCTTGAACTCGTCGGTCTTCGCACGCAGCTCCGCGTCGGTGAGGTCGGCGACGTCGTCCGCCAGCGACTCGACCGCATCGGCGATCTTGTTCAGTCGCCGGAGCGTCTTGCCCTCGCCGGCTCGGAGGATCCTCTGGAACACCACCCGTCCAGAGTAGGCGGCGGATCCGGTCACCCGGGGCTGCCCACGGCGACCCGCCGTGGGCAGCCGGGCCCTCAGCGGCGGACCAGTCGCTTGGTCCCCGCGTCGAGCACGACCTCCCGGCCCCCCTGCCGGACGCCCTCGAGCACCGCCTCGACCAGCTCCGACCGGTCGTGTCCCCGGGGCAGGCGCGGCGGGTCCCCGGCGAGGGCACGGTCGACCAGCCCGGTGTCGATGTGCGGCGGCTTGACGTCGAGCACGGTGATCGACCGGGGACGAAGCTCGCGGCGCAGCACTCCCGCCCAGGCCGACAGCGCCGCCTTGCTCGCCGAGTACTCGGCCATCTGGACGGTCGGGGCGTCGGCCACGATCGCCGAGAGCAGCACGACCGCGCCGCCGTCCGCCAGGTGCGGCAGCGCAGCGCGGACCAGGCTCATGGGCGCCAGCGTGTTGACGGCGAACAGCTCCTCGGTGACCGCGTCGTCGGCCTCGGCCGCCGGGCCGAACGCCACCACACCCCAGGCGACCACCACGACGTCCAGGCCGCCCAGTGCCTCCGCAGCCGCGTCCACGGCCCGGCGCAGCGCCTCGACGTCGACCGCGTCGACCACGCCGGCCGGCACTCCCCCGAGCGACCCGGCCAGCTCGCGCAGCCGTTCCTCGTCCCGCCCGGTCAGCGCCACGCGGCAGCCGGCCCGGGCGAACGCGCCCGCCAGCTCCCCGCCCAGCACACCGGTGGCCCCCGCCACCAGGACCCGCGCACCCTCGAGCTCCACCGGCGCCGGATGTCCCCGTTGCGCACGACCTAACCTCGGGTCCGTGGCCCACGACCTCGACGACCTGCCGGACGGCCTGCTCGCCCTCCTCACCGAGCGGCACCTGGCCACACTGACCACGCTGCGCACCGACGGCAGCCCGCACGTCGTCCCGGTCGGGGTGACCTACGACGCGGCCACCCGCACCGCCCGGGTCATCACCTCGGGCACGTCGGCCAAGGCGCGGCACGTCCGCGCCGGACGCTCCCGGGTCGCGGTGTGCCAGGTCGACGGCCGCCGCTGGGTCACCCTCGAGGGGACGGCGGTGGTGCGGGACGACCCGGCCGCGGTCGCCGACGCCGAGGCCCGCTACGCCCGGCGCTACCGCACCCCACGGGAGAACCCGACGCGGGTGGTCCTGGAGATATCGGTCGACCGGGTGCTGGGCAACGCCTGAACATGACGGGATGACGTGGAATCCCCGGCCCCGGCCAGAGGCTCGCCGCGAGCGTGCGAGCGGTGAGAAGGCCGGGGTCCTTTCGCTGAGCGGCGTCGACCTGACCACCGAGGTGGTCCGCACCGCGCGGCTGGTGCTGCGCCCGTTCCGCCCGGACGACGCCGAGGCGGTGTTCCGCGCCTGCCAGGACCCGGAGCACCGGCGGTGGATGCCGAACCTGCCGGAGCCCTACACGCGGGCCGACGCCGTGGAGTTCGTCACCCGCGCTGCCCCCCGCGGGCGCGCCGAGGGCCGGGACCTGCACTGCGCGGTGGAGGCCGACGGCGAGCTGGTCGGCTCCTGCGGCGTGCACCACCTGCAGGGCGGCACGCGGCTCGGACCGGAGATCGGCTACTGGACCGCGCCCTGGGCCCGCGGCCGGGGCCACGCCGCGGAGGCCGCCCGGGCGCTCGCCGACTGGACCTTCGGGCACGGCGTGGCGCGGGTGCACCTGTTCGCCGACGTGCGGAACGCCGCGTCGCAGGCGGTGGCCGTGCGTGCGGGATTCGTCCGCGAGGGCGTCGTCCGTTCCTGCCTGGCCTACCAGGACGGCTCGCGCGCGGACGCGGTGCTGTTCGGGCGGGTGCGGGAGGAGTGAGCGGGGCGGGGGTGC